>DAONEU010000001.1:0-72770 GCA_035403245.1 Bacteroidales bacterium
TTAGGAACGCAAAAATAATAAAAAGAAATGGGATGAACTGAAAAAAATGTATTTTTGTACTTTCGTAAGATTAATTCATTCATTATGACGAACAACATCATTATTTGGGACAGAAATAAATGTAAAACTTGTTATTCTTGTATCAGAGCTTGTCCTGTGAAGGCCATTCATGTAAAACAGAATACAGTGTTTCCACATTTCGAAGATGCCAGATGTATACACTGTGGTCATTGTATCTCATCCTGTGCATACGGCGCTATCAAATACTACGATTCCAAAAAAGATGTGAAAGAGATGCTGAACTCGGGCGTTAAAGTGGCGGCTATTTGTGCGCCTTCTATTGCCGGAGAGTTTGTAGATATCGCTGATTACCGCAAATTTGTGAAAATGATTCGATACCTGGGCTTCTATTTCGTTAATGAGATGTCTTTTGGAGTTGATATCATTGCAGCTAAATTTAGAGAACAAACTGCTCAGAATTTTAATGGAAAGTATTTACTTACTTCTCATTGCCCCGCAGCTGTTGAGTTGGTGGAAAAAATATATCCGGATTTAATTCCCAATTTAGTCCCAACGGTTTCACCTGCCGCTGCAACCGCTGTTGTAATTCGAAAAAACCACGGGAAAAATGTTAAAGTAGTCCACATAACACCATGTGTCGCTGCCAAAAACTCTATCAACAGATATAAAGGAAACGCAAAAATTGATGCTGTTCTTACTTTTAAAGAGTTACGACAACTATTTGAAGAGTTTAATATAAAAGAAGCCTATACTCAGATTTCTGATTTTGACTTGCCTTTCGGATACAAAGGGGGATTATATGCCATTTCTCAAGGTTTTGTTGAGGCTACAGGCCTTGACACCAGCTTGTTAAATGGAAATACAACCACCGTTGAAGGGAGTTCCAATACCATTCAAGCGGTTCAACAATTTAAAGATTTTACCGATAATATCAAATGTAATTTCAACTTATTCTTTTGCGAAGGTTGTATATCCGGTCCCGGTATGTCTAAATGTGATAATAAGTTTTTAAAACAAACTTTTACTAAAGACTATATCAAAAAAAGGTTGGCTAACTTCGAGATTGACCGTTGGTTTAGCGATGTTATGACCCATTCCCGCTATAAAGAATTGGACTGTCAATACACGAATACAGAATATATTTTGCCTGAACCTGATGAATATAACGTTATCGTAGCCCTCAAGAAAATCACAGTTCCTAAAAATGGAATTGAATTAAATTGTGGTGCCTGTGGATATCAGACTTGCTATGGTTTGGCTTATGCAGTTGCTCAAGGGATAGCGATACCTGAAATGTGTGTTCCAAACTCTCAGTTTGGTTCTCGTGAAGCGGTCATCAATATGAGAAGAAATACAGAAGAACTGGAAAAAGCCGAAACTCGTTTGAAAGAACTTGAAATTCGTTGTAATGAGGTCGAAATTGAAAGTAGATCGCAAAAATCAGCGCTCTCCATCCTTATTCGAAGCCTTAGAACCGGACTTGTTCTGACCGATCCTAATCTTAAAGTAGTTGATTCAAATTTAGGCTTTGTAGAAGTACTTGGTGAAGATGCAGCTGATATTCATGAAGTGATCCCATTCTTGGTAGGAGCTAACTTAAAATCTTTGTTACCTGCAACTTTAATCTCTCAGTTATCCTATTTAATGCAACATGACGATGAAAAATTGCAACGTGATGTAGAAATTCAGGGAAAACTGATCAATGCAACAATGTTTACACTAATTCCTAATCAGCTGAACTGCATTATTTTAAGGAACTTGCACTCTAAAGAGGAGCGTCCTGAGGAGATTATTGAAAGAATCACTGAAGTTATTGAGGAGAACCTTCGTCAAGTGCAACAAATTGGCTTCATTCTAGGTGAAGGTGCTGCTAAAACGGAAAAGATGATGAATACCATTATTGAAACTTATAAATCTTAGTACATTGAACCCGATTAAGATGGTAGACCTGAAAGGTCAATATGAGAAAATCAAAACCGAGATAGATCAGGCAATTCAAAAAGTGCTTGATCAAACCGCTTTTATCAATGGTCCTGAAGTGCACACATTTCAAGAAAATCTTCAGAACTATCTCGATGTTCCCTTCGTAATCCCCTGTGCAAATGGCACGGATGCCCTACAGATTGCTTTGATGGCACTCGATTTGCAACCCGGTGATGAGGTGATCACCACTCCGTTTACTTTTATTGCGACCGCTGAAGTAATTGAAATTCTTCAACTGAAACCGGTTTTCGTTGATATTGATCCTAGTACTTTCAATATTGATACAAACCTGATTGAAACAGCGATCACTATACGAACTAAAGTGATTATACCGGTGCATCTTTTTGGTCAGAATTGTGATATGGAACCAATACTCCAAATTGCTCAAAAGCACCATCTTTTTGTGATTGAAGATGCTTGCCAATCTATGGGTTCTGATTATTTTTTTGCTGATGGGACAACCAAAAAGAGTGGAACAATTGGAGATTTGGGGTGTACTTCCTTTTTTCCCAGCAAAAACTTAGGTTGTTATGGCGATGGAGGAGCAATTTTTACTCGTGATTCCAATTTGGCTGCCAAATGTAAAATGATTACCAATCATGGCTCTACTCAAAAATATTATCATGAAAGAGTTGGAGTGAACTCCAGATTGGATACAATACAAGCAGCCGTTTTAAATACAAAACTTCCCTATCTGAATCAATATATTACAGAAAGACAAAGATTTGCGAATTATTATTCGAAACAATTTCAAAATAACCAACACCTAATAACGCCTACTATTTCATCTTTTGGCACGCATACTTTTCATCAATATACATTGCAAACTGATCCTTCAAAGAGGGATCAAATGGTTCAATATCTGCGGGATAGCGGCATTCCATGCATGGTTTATTATCCGGTTCCATTGCATTTACAAAAGGCATTTCAGCAATGGGGTTATAAGGAAGGCGACTTCCCGATAACTGAAATTGTCGCTAAATCGGTATTCTCACTTCCCATTCATACCGAACTCAGTGAAGAGCAATTGGAGTTTATCGTTGAAAAGGTGAATTTGGCTTTTGGGTTTTAGGTATAAGTTTTTGTTTTTTGTCTTTTTTTTACTTTTTACTTTTTACTTCTTACTTCACTTCTCCCGAATTAACAGATTCGCAATGAAGAAAATAACTTATTGTTTTATTCAAATATTTTTTGTATTTTTGCACCCCTTAAAAATAATATTAACTTAAAAAAGAAAGAGGTATTTTTTATGATCGTTGTTTCCGTAAAAGAGGGCGAAACTATTGACAGAGCTCTCAAAAAATTAAAAAGAAAATTTGAAAAAACTGGTGTTGTTAGAGAATTACGTGCAAGACAAAAATTCACTAAACCTAGTGTAATCAACAGGGAACAAAGACTTAAAGCGATCTATGTTCAACAACTTGTAGCTAAAGAAGCTGAAAAATAATCGCAAAGATCTAAAAAAACAAGAACGGACAAGTAATTGCCCGTTTTTTTTTATCTTTGCATCAACCTATTTTTGTGCTTTATGAATCCAATCACCCCATTTTTAAACTACCTAAAGTACGAAAAAAGAGCCTCTGAACATACTGTAAGAGCCTATCAATCTGATTTAACCCATTTTTACGAGTATCTTGTGTCTCAAAAATATTTGGATTTAGAAGATGTTGATATCAATCAAGTAAATGTAGATCAAATCAGAAATTGGATCTTTGATCTGGTGGAAAACGAAAAAAATACAGCCAAAAGTGTCAATCGTAAGTTGAGCTCTTTGAAAGCTTTTTTTAAATACCATCAAAGAATGGGAACTTTACATGAGGATCCTATGCTTTCGATCATTTCTCAAAAAGTACCTAAAAGAGTTCCTCAATACGTGGAAATGGAAGATATGAATAAATTGTTCCAATTAGAATTTTTTGAAGATAATTTTGAGGGGTGGCGGGACAGAACCATTATTGAACTATTTTATGCTACAGGGATGAGGCTTTCAGAACTTTTAGGACTTACTTATGGAGATTTTGATCTCTATAGCCAAAATGTGAAAGTATTAGGAAAAAGAAATAAAGAGAGAATCATTCCCTTTGGTAATCAAGCTAAAACAACTTTAGAGAAATATTTTTCCATTTTTGAGCAACATTTTGGCGAATTGTCTCAAAATAGTTGTATATTTGTTACGTCGAAAAACAATAAATTAAACCCGAAATCTGTTTATATGATTGTAAGGAGGTATCTCGATATGATTACTACAATAGACAAAAGAAGCCCACATATAATACGCCACACTTTCGCGACCCATCTTCTGAATAATGGCGCAGATATAAATGCAATCAAAGAGATCCTTGGTCATTCCAGTTTAGCAGCTACCCAAATTTATACTCATAATTCAATAGAGAAACTTAAATCCATTTATCAACAAGCTCATCCAAGAGCGTAACAAGGAGGTTTTTATGAACATCAAAATTACAGCGTTGCACTTTAAAGCAGATCAAAAACTTGAAAGCTTTATTTCAGAAAAGATTGAAAAACTTACCAAAATCCATGATGGAATTATTGGTGCTGAAGTAATTCTCAAACTCGAAAATACGGAAAAACCAGACAATAAAACGGTCGAAATTAGAGCTAAAATCAAAGGTAATGATGCCATTGCAGGCAAAACTGCCAAAACTTTTGAAGAAGCAGCCGATGAAGTATCAGAAGCTCTTAGAAAACAATTATTAAAAATTAAAGATAAAGAACGCGGCTTATAATCATGCCTGTAATCCTAAAAAAACAAATCAATGCTTCCGTTTCTGTTTGCTTATGGCAAATCCTGGAAACGGAAGCTTTTTTTATAGAAAACTACACCCTTCATCCCGAAGATCTCTCTTCGATTCAGAAAATTAAATTAGAGTCCCGGCGCTTGGAAAAATGGGCTTGTAGAGCAGCATTAGCAGAACTTATCGGACAGAAGTCAATTGAGATTACTTACTCCAGTCATGGTCAACCATTATATGATCATGGAGCAATATCCTTCTCACATACGAAAGACTTGGCTCTTGTAGTTTTGAGTGATCAACCGGTTGGAGCAGATATTGAAAAAATAGCACCCCGTATCCTTAACCTGAAGCATAAGTTTATGAATCAACAAGAGATCAAAGAATTTAATCCCGATGATGCAAAAGATGTTACACTCATTTGGTGTGCTAAAGAGGCCATTTTTAAATGGTTTGAAAAAGGGGAACTTGATTTTTCAGAGGATATGGTTATCTCTAAAAATCCACTGAAAGCTTTACTGAAAAAAGAAAAAGAGATACCCCTTTATCAAATGGAGTATCTCGATTTTATGATCGTAATTACGATGTAAATTAGAAAATATAACCCATTTTGAATTGAACACCTCTTAACTTAGAGATGTCACTGGTTGCAGGGTTGATCATCGCATTGTTGAAAGCAAATCTCCATTGCAATCCCAATAAGATGGTGGATGTTCTCATTTCCATTTCAAGGATTCCGCCATATTCGTGAGGTGTATATATAGAGAAATCAAGAGGAGCATCATTTAACGAACCTGCAAAATAGTAGCTGTAATATCCTCCAAAACCTGCACTGAATTCCATAACATTCTGAACTGTTCCCCGAACAAATAGAGTTACAGGAATTGTTGCTGCATGTGAAAATAGTTGTCCTTCCCTACGATTGCTGATTTTAAAATTGTAATCTAATTCACCTTTTAATGAAAAGCTCTTTCCTAAACCCAATTTTCCATATAAACCTGCGCTGACATCAAGCCCTTTTTTACCGGTCAAATGGCCATTTTTATAGAAATGTTGGTTTGTTCCAATATTAGCAATAATACCAAAATAACTGCTTTTTGCTTCATTGGCAGCATTTCCAAATTCACCGGATGATTCCAGCTTTGGAGCAGTCGCAAATACATAGTTCAAATCAGAAAAATAGTCAACGAGAATGGAAAGTCCATCATAATCAATCAGATCAGCATCATCTTCCGGTTTGTGATAAGGGGATTTTAATCCGGTAGTGACATGAAATGCCGGAATTTTATGGTTTAAGAAAGGGCCATGATCGGATCCTGTAAAGATGGAATTATCAAAATCTTCTAAATTCAATTTATAATTTTTATCAAATGGAACTTGTTCAAAATAGGATTTGAAATCTTTAACGGTTTTAACCCCGCTTATTTTGAGTTTGTCAGCTTGTTTTAAATAACCTATCATATCCAAACTCATCATTAAAACGACTCTTTGTGTTTTATTATTCGCGAAAAAATCGCGAATATAATAATTGGATCCATTTAGGCCACTCTCTTCAGCATCAAAAGCTATGAAAATAACAGTTCTTTTTAAAAGATCCTTTTTGAGGTACATTTGTCGCGCAATCTCAATAATGGCTGAGGTTCCGGAGGCATTATCATCGGCACCGTTATATATTTTGAGTATGGAATCTTGAGTAGAAACACCTAAATGGTCGTAATGGGCTCCAATCACAATAACCTCATTTTTCAATATCGGATCATTCCCTTCTAAAACGGCAATTACGTTTTGTTGAGTGCTATCACTTTCAATAAACTGATAATTAGCGGCTAATCCAATTTTCCCAAACTCATTTTTGATATAAGCGGCTACTTTTTTATTATCTTCACTACCCGTTTTTCTTCCGTTTAAAGAATCTGCAGCAAAGTAATAAAGATGTTTTTCGAGTCTTGCTTTTTGAGCAGGATCATTTTGTGCAAAAATGGTTTGGAATGAAATCAATACAATCCATGTTAATACGAATACTTTTTTCATCTGTGTTTATTTTTTATAAAAAACCTAATTCTAATTTGGCAGCCTCACTCATTTTGTCCATATCCCAAGGAGGATCAAAAGTGATCGTAACTTCCACATTTTCAATACCGGTCATCCTTTTGACTTCCGTCTTCACTTCGTAAGGCAAACTTTCAGCCTCCGGACAATTAGGGGCGGTGAGGGTCATTACAATTTCAACTTCGTTTTCAGATTTGATGATGATATCATAAATCAATCCTAATTCCCAAACATTTACGGGGATTTCCGGATCATATACAAACGATAATGCGGCAATAATTTTTTCTTTCATTAGTGTAAAGCTTTTTCTCTTAATGAATTAAAACCTTCTCCATAGACATCAGTAGCATCTAACACTGATACAAATGCTTTTGGATCGGTTTCGTGAACATGATATAAAAGTGAAGGTAATTCCTTAGAGCTTATAGTAGTATAGATAATTTTCTTTTCGGCTAAATTGTACATCCCCTCACCATGAATAAAAGTACCTCCCCGGTCTAAATCATGGATGATAAATTTTTTAATTTCGTCATAATGATCAGAAATTATTAGAATAGCCTTTCTTCTAGCAAAACCGGAAATCACTTTGTCGATTGTAAAACCGGATACATAGATAACGAACCAGGAATATAGAGGAATACTCCAATCTTTAAAAACAGCTAAAGCTGCTAAAACTATAATGGAATCCACAATCATAATCATGGTTCCAAGGGGGATATGTCTGAAGTATTTTTTCAAAACCATTGCAACAATATCGGTACCCCCTGAAGTGGCTCTTGATTTAAAAACCAATCCCAAACCAAGTCCAATGAGAACAGCACCAAATAGGGCGCTAATCAAAGTGGCTGCAGGATCAGCTACATACTCTCCATTCGACAGAATAGTAATCAATGGATCATACCCATAAAGAAATTCTAAAAGTGTTATAAATCCTGATAAAGAAACGATTCCAATAACGGTTTTAAAACCAAACTTGGGACCTAAAATTAAGGTACCAATAATAAGAAGTGGAATATCTAATGCGATACCAGTTACCCCGATAGGAAATTTGAAAAGGTGATGTAAAATAATAGCGATACCGTAAACTCCACCCGGAGCAAGTTTCAATGGAGAAATAAAAACAACTAAACCTACGGCCATAATAAAAGTGCCAACCAGGATTAACGCATATTCCTTGATTAACTCTTTAGGATTCACTTTTTTATTAATGGTCTTAAATATTTTCATATATACTGCTTTATAGAGTTGCAAAGATATAAAAATTAGTTATTCATATTAGTAAATGAATCCTTCAATCGTAACACTCCATTTTTAAAAAAGGTAGTTAAGATGTTTCAAAATAATTACATTTTAATTAAAACAACTTAAATACTCTTTTTTTATTATCTTTGCAAAAATATTTTAGAGAGTTCAAATACTCTTAAACATCATAAAAATGGGCACATTAATATTCTATTTACTTTTAGCTTTAACTATTTCATTTATTTGCTCTTTATTTGAGTCAGTTTTATTATCTACACCTTTGTCATTTATTAGTATGAAAGAAACCGATGGAGATAAAAGAGCTTTAAAATTAAGAAATTATAAAGAAAAAATTGACAAACCATTAGCAGCCATTTTATCACTAAATACAATTGCGCATACTATAGGTGCAGCCGGTGTTGGTGCACAGGCTGTAAAAATATTTGGGGAAGCATACTTTGGTGTAGTTTCAGCCATTTTAACTCTTTTAATACTCATCTTTACTGAAATATATCCTAAGATTATTGGAGCAACCTACTGGAGAAAACTAGCTCTCCCTATAGTTCCTTTTCTGAATATATTAATAGTACTCGCATACCCCTTTGTAAAATTTTCAGAATTGCTTTCAAAAATGATCAATAAAGGAAAAATTGAAACCACTGTTAGTAGAGAAGAAGTATTTGCAATGGCCGATATCGCTACGGAAGAGGGTGAATTTGAAGTTTCAGAAAATATTATCATTCAGAATCTTCAAAAGTTGGAAAGTGTGAAGGTGGAAGATGTCATGACCCCTCAAATTGTTGCCTCCGTTGCTCCTGAAGAGATGACCGTCTCTGAATTTTATAAAAATAAAGATTATCTTCATTACGCCAGAATCCCTGTTTTTGCAGATGGTGATGAAGACCATATTACCGGTTATGTATTGCGCCAAAATGTTTTGGAACAAGTTGCCAGTGACCACTTTAATACCAAATTAAAAGATATCAAAAGAAATATTATTGCTGCCGATGAAGGGGAGTCCATTATGGTTTTATGGGAAAAACTTCTTCAGGAAAGGGAGCATATCGCCATCGTTACCGATGAATACGGAAGCTTTAATGGGGTAGTGACGTTAGAAGATATTATTGAATCTATTCTCGGGCTAGAAATTGTGGATGAAACTGACCAATTTGCTGACATGCAACAATATGCACGCCAAAAATGGACCGAAAGAAGAGAAAAATATAAACATATTATCTCTTCTGATCAAAATGAGACACAAGCATAACGCACTCCTTACAATCAAAATCCAATTGTAATTTTATCTTTTGATGCTCTAAAATCAAAGGCTCCTTGAATTTTATATCATGCTGATGATCAGGCTGTTTTGGACAAAATCCTAAACTATATTTGATACAATGTTTACACTGCATTAAGATCACATTTTCAGATGGTTCATTCTTTTCAAAAGCATCATCAATTTCCTTAACCCCTAAGTCAAAATATATTTTTTTAGCTGAATTATTCATTACATTGGATAAATAATTCAGATGTTCATTTAAAACAATCGGATGATTGGTTTTAGTTAACCTTTTTGGAGAAGATTGTTTTGAAATTTCAATCCATTTTTGATCCAGTAGTTCAACAACTTCCCTTCTGATCCCTGTAGCCAGAGATGAGGGAATAAAGTAATTCTGCGTCATATCCACAACAACAGATTCAGCAGAATAGATGGTATTGCCCAATTTTTCTAAAATAGAAATGATCTGTTCTTTACTCTCTGTTGATTGTCGGGATATGGTTTTTTCAATGTTCAAAACCTTTGATACAGCGCAACCTCTTTCATCTTCAGCAAACAGTTCAAACCCTGATTCCACCTCTTTCCATATCAATGAAACTCCTATCTTCCTTTCTGGACTTTTCTTTTCCAACAGTTTTTCAAAAGTCTGATTAAAATTACGATATAAAACAGTTCCTTTTTCGATTTCAGGAAAGGATGCGGGAAAGATCTTATTTTCTTCTACTCTGTTGATTCTGAAACCATCAACAAAACCTTCTTGATTTATAAAAATCACCCCATCCCCATTCGCAAGAGGAGACCCTTCAAAGCATAAATAATCTCTTTTTATATCAGTAATAATTCCCACTTTTTCACCAATTGATTTGGGCGTATTCACTTCTGACATAACAGATTCTCTTCCATTCAGAAAGTAAGTTGTTTTATCACGATGAAATGTTTTTTCGGGTTGTGGATCAAAGAATAGTGTTGTTTTCCCGTAAGAACTTGATCTATACTCAGAATCATTTACGAACAGAGCATCCAGTTTTTTCCTGTAGTAACCAGTGATATTTTTGACATAGGAAAGGTCTTTCAAACGTCCCTCAATTTTTAAAGAAGTGACGCCAGATTCTAAAATCTCTTTAAGGTAGCTTGAGCGATCCATGTCTTTTAAAGAGAGCAAAAATTGATCTTCTCTGATTTTAGTTCCAAATTGATCTTTTAATGTGTAAGGTAATCTACACAATTGGGCGCAAGCACCTTTGTTGGCACTTCTTCCGGTAAAAGCCTGACTAACATAGCATTGACCGCTATAACTCACACAAAGAGCTCCATGAATAAAAGCTTCCAGTTCGATCTTGCTTTTTGAATGAATCTTTTGAATTTCAGAAAGGGATAATTCTCTGGCCAAAACAACACGATCAAAGCCTAAGTTCTCTAAAAGATGGATCTTTTCGATTGTACGATTATCCAATTGTGTACTGGCATGTAACTCAATAGGAGGAAGGTCAAGTGTTAATAATCCAAGATCTTGAATGATCAATGCATCAATACCAATTTCATATAGGCTTTTAATCAAACGATTCGCTTCTTTAAGTTCGGAATCTGTTAAAATAGTATTTAATGCAACATGAACTTTTGCTCCATAAAGATGGGCATACCGGGTCAACGTTTCGATCTCTTCGAGCGTATTGGACGCCGCCATTCGGGCTCCAAACTTAGGCGCACCAATATAAACGGCATCTGCTCCGTGGTTGATGGCTTCAATACCAAACAAACCGGTCTTGGCTGGTGCTAACAATTCTATCTTTTTCAGAGGCTCTTTCATCTTCATAAATGCAAAAGTAGCGAACTTTTTTGACTTTTCCTTTTTTTTTCGTATATTTGCATCATTCTCAAAAATCATAAAACATGCATATTCCTCCCATCTTTTCTGATTTAGCTCTCATTTTAATTGTAGCAAGTATTACAACGCTGATTTTCAAATGGTTGAAACAGCCGGTTGTTTTGGGCTATATTATTGCCGGAATCATAACAGGACCTCATACCCATTTTTTTGTTACCGTTCAAAATATTAGTAGTATTGAGACCTGGGGTCAAATAGGGGTAACCTTTTTGCTTTTTGAATTAGGATTGGAATTTAGTTTCAAGAAAATGAGGAAAGTGGGTAAAATTGGGGGAATAACAGCCATTACTGAACTAATAGTGATGTTTTCAGTTGGATTTCTTGCGGGTTATTTTATGGGATGGACCACTATGAACTCCATTTTCCTAGGTGGAATGTTAACCATCTCCTCCACAAGTATTATCATCAAAGCTTTTGATGACTTAGGTGTTAAAAAACAAAAGTTCACCGGAGTCGTTTTTGGAGTGCTTGTTGTAGAAGACCTGATTGCAGTTCTTCAACTTGTTTTACTCTCAACCATTGCAGTATCCCGCTCCTTTGACGGTATACAATTGGGCTTAAGTATCTCAAAAATGGTCATTTTTATTGTTTTTTGGTTTATTGTAGGAATCTATTTAATTCCCAGTTTTTTCAGAGTAGCTAAAAGAATGTTAGGAGATGAAACACTTTTGATCATTGCTATTGGATTGTGTTTTGGTATGGTTTTTTTAGCCGATAAAATGGGCCTTTCCTCTGCTTTAGGGGCTTTCTTAATGGGATCCATATTGGCGGAAACCATTGAATCGGACAAAATCATCAAACTTATCAATCCTTTAAAGTTTCTTTTTGGAGCAGTCTTTTTTGTATCAGTAGGGATGTTGGTAGATTTTAAAATTGTAACAACCAACTATTTGCCCATCTTATTCATCACATTTTTAATCTTGTTTGTCAAAACTTTTAGTGCCGGAATTGGAGTTCTAATTTCGGGACAACCTTTAAAAATAGCCGTTCAAACAGGGATGAGTTTATCTCAAATCGGAGAGTTTTCCTTTATTATTGCTTCTCTGGGATTATCCTTAAAAGTGATAGATCCGGTTCTATACCCTATCATCGTTGCAGTCTCTGTAATAACTACATTTACAACGCCTTACTTTATTCGTTTTGCTGATCCACTATACAATTTTTTGAACCGTAAGCTACCTCCCGAATGGAAACGAGCGATCGAACAAATTGCAACCTCTGCTAATCAAACAGAGGATCAAAATATTAAGAGAAAGTATTATAAAAGGTATATTTTAAGAACTTCAGTTTATGTAATTTTAATCACAGCGATTATCTTGATTTCATTTCTTCTATTTGATCCATTTTTAAAAAATCTATTACCAAAAATGGCTGCCAATATCATTGGGTTCTCTGTTACTTTTATTGCGATAGCTCCCATATTAGGGGCTTTGATTATGAACAAGATGGCCTCCAAAATGGACTTTAACCGAATTTGGAGAAAAAATAAAATTAAAAGACATATTTTAGTAATACTCATTCTCATCAGAATCTTGATTATCATTTTTGTTTTAATTGTTTTAATCAATCATTATTTTAATCTTACAATAGCTGTTTCTATAGCAGTTCTTATTGGGTTATCTTTGTTTTATATTGCCTCCCAACAAAACATGAGAAACTTTATGCAAATGGAAGAACGATTCTTACATAATTTGAATGGAAGATCTTCCATACCTGAGTTAAAAATTCCACACGATTTAACAGGGGATATTCACATTGAACTGTTTGAGATATCCAATTATTCAGAATGTATTGGGAAAAATCTGGTAGATTTAAATTTAAGACATCGTTATGGAATTAATATTATCAGCATCATGCGGGGTACTTGTAGAATTGATCTTCCTAAAAGGGATGAGGTTTTATATCCACATGATAAGATTTTAGTAGTGGGAAATGATGAACAGATGAAAAAAGTTAAAGATCTCTTTGAAAAAGATGAAACTCAAATGGAATCATGTCCCGTTCATGAAACGATGGATATATATCAGATTCAATTGCATCCAGAATCACCATTTATACACAAAGCACTCACTGAATGTAAGTTTACAGAAATACATCAGTGTCTGGTTATCGGTTATAAAAGAGCGGGCGTTTTTGTAGAAAACCCACCTTCTGATACGGTGTTTGAATCTAATGACATACTTTGGGTTGTTGGAGAGAAGAGTGCTGTGGACGAATTAGTGTCAATGCGATGTGATATGAAAAAGTTGTAATTTTGTTCAATAAAAATATTTCTAACTATGAAAAAATTTGCTGTTGTTTTATGTGGATGTGGTTCTCTGGATGGATCCGAAATACATGAATCCGTTATGACTCTTCTTGCTATTGATAAATCAGGATCATCTTATACGGTTTTTGCCCCTAATGATAATCAATATCAAGTGATTAATCACATCACTAAACAACCGGTTAATCAAACCAGAAATATGATGGAGGAGGCTTCCAGGATATCCAGAGGCAAAATACCTCAAGTGATCCAACATGTTGAAGCTTTTGGTGCCATACATCGGGTTACAAATGAAACCGAAGTGATCTCAGATATTGAAAATTTAGTTTTTACTTCCCCATGCTATATGTTACAAGCTTCTATTAAAGAGATTGCTGAAAGTGCTGATCAACTGATACAAGTAATTTTAAAACATATATAACGTGTATACTCGAATCATTTTAGTAGGATTTCCAGGCTCAGGAAAGTCAACAATCGCCAAAAAAATTGCGAATAGACTTCATTATCAATTCGTTGATATGGATCATCTTTTTGAATCCAAATACAAACTGAGCATTCCAGATTTTTTTAAAAAATATGGAGAAGAGGTATTTCGAAAATCTGAGCACGTTTTATTAAAAGAAGTTATTCAACAAGAAAAAGTAGTGATCTCTACCGGAGGTGGCACCCCTTGTTTCCATGGAAATATGGAACTCATTATGGAGAACGGTTTTTCAATTTACATAAAAATGGCTCCTGCCTCCCTTTTGGACAGGTTGGTTAACTCAAAAAGAATCAGACCGTTAGTGCACAATAAAACTCCGGAACAAATAAAACAATTTATTGAAGAGAAGCTTCCAATTCGGGAACAATTTTACCAGCAAGCTGATATGGTCATTAAAGGAGAGAGTTTAGATTTTGAGCATCTTATGTCTCTAATTACTAAAAGAAAGTTAGATTAAAGCAGCAAAATTGATAACATATTTTTTTGTACTTTTGAGCAACAAAACAAAGAGCTATGGATGACAATTATCACGTTGAGGTAGGAAATTATCAAACTTTTCACGATGGGGAAAGGATTTGTGGAGATGTCTTTATCTCTAAGCGGATTCCTGAAGAAAACAGAGTATTGGCAGTATTATCAGATGGTATGGGATCCGGTGTAAAAGCTAACGTTTTAGCTACTCTGACAGCCACCATTGCTTTAAATCTTTCCCAGGAGCACAAAAAAGCGAAAACCATTGCTGAAATCATCATGAAAGCCCTTCCGGTTTGTAGTGAAAGGAATATCAGTTATGCCACATATACCATAGTCGATATTTCAGTTGATACGAATGAAGTCAGTATTCTCGAATATGATAATCCTCAAACAATTATCATGAGAGGGAATCGTGTTTTTGAACCCAATTGGGATCAAATTGACGTGGATGCAGGTTCTGATAAACGGTTGCTCGATTTAAAAGTAGCTACTTTTGAGCCCCAACTTGAAGATAGAGTTATCTTTTGTTCTGATGGAATCACACAATCCGGACTTGGTATGGGATTAGTTGGAGGATGGGGAAGAAATAACCTCAGAGAAGAGGTAAAACTCCTGATTTCAAATAGCAGAACAATTTCTGCCACAGAACTAGCTGAAAAAATTGTAAAAAAGGCTGCCTCTAACGATCTTCATGTTCCTAAAGATGACTTAACTTGTGCCGTTGTATATTTCAGAGAACCCAGAAGAACTATGATCTGTACCGGACCTCCTGTTCAACCGGAAAAAGATCCACAATTTGCTGAAAAGTTGAGGGGATTTGCGGGTAAAAAAATTATTAGTGGAGCTACAACTACTGAGATTATCTCCAGAGAACTAAGGAGAACCGTAGTGGATGAGCCTATTGTGGATCATACACTTCCACCTACATCCAAAATGGAAGGCATAGATTTAATTACCGAAGGTGTTCTTACTTTGAGTAAAGTGGTTTACCTTTTGGCGAATGTGATTAATTCTAATTATCAATTTGGTAAGGGCCCCGCTGATCGGGTATGTGAGTTGTTATTAGGAAGTGACGAAATCCATATATTAGTTGGAACTAAAATCAATGAACATAACATCGACTTGACCCAACCTGTTGAATTTGAAATTCGTAAAAATCTAATTCAAAGATTAGCTAAAATATTAATGGATAAATATTTAAAGGTTGTTTACATGGAATTCATGTAATTAAGCACTTATTTTCCTACAATTGCTTCTAACTCCTGGATTGATTTTGGGATTGGTTTTCCTAGAACAACATGTCCTGTTTCAGTGATTAACACATCATCTTCGATCCGGATCCCTCCAAAGTTGCGGTATTCCTCCACTTTATCGTAGTTTATAAATTCTGTGAATTTATTTTCATTTTTCCATAGATCTATTAAATGAGGAATAAAGTAAATTCCGGGTTCAACAGTCATCACATGACCGGGTTTAAGTGTCTTAGCCATACGAAGATACGCCCAACCAAAAATGGTACTACGTTCAACAGTTTCATCGTAACCTACATATTTTTCCCCTAAATCTTCCATATCATGAACATCAAGACCCATTTGGTGGCCGAGTCCATGTGGCATAAATAAAGCATGTGCACCCAATTCAACAGACTTTTGAACATCTCCTTTCATAAGGCCTAACTTTTGAAGTCCTTCAGTGATGATGGTTACCGCTAATTGATGAACCTCTTTGTATCGAATTCCGGGTTTGCAAGCAGCAATTCCTTGCATATTTGCTTGATAAACAATGTTGTATATGTCAGCTTGTTTTGGAGTAAATTTTCCGGAAACAGGAATTGCTCTGGTATTGTCAGAACAATAATTCATTTTATTTTCGGCACCCATATCAACAAGTAAAATTTTTCCCTCTTCCAAGATTTGATTATGGTTGTGATTATGTAAAGTTTCCCCATGCTGAGATAAAATTACAGGGAATGAAACGCCATTACCTTTGCTTAAAGCGATTCCTTCAACCATACCGGCCAAATCAGATTCTTTAGCACCCACTTTACAGTGTCTCATGGCTGTTGTAAACATTTCATAACCAATGGCACAACCATCTTCAATCTCAGTAATCTCTTCCTGAGATTTAATCTCTCTAAGAGAAACAATAGCTTTTATCAATTCGACAGAAACATTCGTATTTAAATCAGAGATGGGAATTCCGGTTAATTGGGATAATACTATTTTCTTTTCACCTCTGTAAGGAGCTGTAAAATGAAGCTTTCCGGAACTGTTTTGTTGGATAAATTTTGATAGGTCAGCCATAGGTAATACTTCAGTAATACCGACTAGTTCTCCTAACTCTTTAACCTTTGGTTGATCACCCATCCAAATGATATCATCAATTTCAAAATCATCTCCAAAAAGAATTGTTTTTTTATGATCGAAATCTATGATAGCGCCCATATTGGGTAATGATAAGCCAAAAAAGTAAAGAAAAGTGCTGTCTTGTCTGTATTTATAAGTATTTGAAGGATAATTCATAGAGGCTTCATCATTGCCTAAAAACAAAGCATACCCTGAAGTCATGATTTGCATTAAATTTTCTCTTCTTTTTTGGTAAACTGATGCTGAAAATAGAGGATTCATACTTATTATTTTTTAAGATAATTCAAATTGAAAAAAGGTTTATAGAGGTGTCTTTTATCAACTTTATTGTAAAATGTGGTGTAATTGGTTGCTGAAATGGCATAAACCTGAACATTATCATTGGCAATTTGATTTTTATAAATTTCAGAGCCTATCAATGTATTATAATATTCCATAGCTGTTTCCATATTTTTAAATCTGGAAACAGTAATGAGTTGTTCATCCTGATTGATGTAAAAACTGTTGATGTTAAATTTTTGTAATGCAAAAAAGTCACGATTGAAGTTGGCTAAATTATTCTTGATATCCGTTATAGAGATCTGAGAAGCATTTGCAATAAACACAACATAATGTTGTTCATTCGGTAAGAAACTAAAAGGAGAGTCGTTTAAAGCATTTTGCTCTTTAATTTTATTAATGGAAGTGGAGTCACCGGCATTAGCCATAACTTCACCTGCATTGGCAAAGGTGGAGAGATAAAATTGAGCCAATTGAGCCACTTCAGTTTTAGGATATTTGATAATAATATTAGCTAATCCCTTCTTTAATGAATCCTGACCCAGTAACTGTCCGATAGAAATAGTCCGTATGTATTCAAATTTTGATTTTAAAACGATATTGTTATCACAATTAGGTAATGACTCATCTGCTAGCTGAACTGTTCGTTGCCATAGTTTTTTGGTGAAGGCATCGTAAGCGGAGGAGTATTTTCGTTCCATCTCATTTATTTTTTCAGCAATTTTCTTGTAATAATCAGGATCTAGAATTAATTTTGCATAATCGGAATCGGGATATCGGGTTAAAATGATGTTTTTATACTCTTCTCCTTTAGGATTATTGGTTTTTTTTAAATTAATATAAACCAAATAACAGGCAGGGGCAATCAGTTCGCTATTTGGGAATCGCCTGATCAATTGATCAAACATCTCTAAGGATCGTTTTTCATCTTTTAATAAGTCGCTATATATCAATGCCGCATTATACATGGCATTGGCAATTATTAAATTGGAAGTATCAACAGCTCCCGGAGTCATTGGGAGATCCTGGGTGTAGTATGCCGGTTTCTTAGGATCTGTTTCCCTTTTAACAATTACATTGCCATCTTCATCCAATTCCGGTTCAGCATCCGTACTATCTGATGAATTATTCATTTCATCAAAAGAGATCTGTTGTTTGTTACTGATAATCCAGTTATCTTCTAGTTTTCTATTTCCAAATCTTCTGTAAAAATCTGTAGAACCCTGAGTTACCAAAGATGGATTGTAAAAGTACCATTTATTGCTACCACTTGTATTGACATTAGTATTGGCAAAGTTTTGAGTACTTTGCAATAACATCATCCTTTCATTTTCTTCTCTTTCAATACGTCTTTCTTCTTCTGTAAATTTATCAATCATTTTTTTAACCCAAGAGTTTCTTTCACCTTCTGACATTTTAGCGATTTTTTGCAAACTGTCTTGAAGGGTGATTTCATTCAAATTATCAACTAAATCTTTCAAAAAAGAGGCTCTTTTTACTACAGATTCACGGTTTGGATAATCACTGGGCAATGCCAGTAAAGCAGTATCATAGTATGCCTGAGCTTTGATATATTCACTGTCTTCAAATAATAAATCTGCTAGTGTAATCGAAGAGAATGTCCTTTGGTAATTATTACTTACATAAGCTGAGACAGATTTGCCTAAGTAGTCCATTCTTTCCTTTTTATCCTCATCTATACGGGCTATTTCTGAAAATGCATAATAGATCTGATCCTTAAATTCATCATTCTTACCATCCTTTAACATTCTATTTAACTCTTTAATAATCATCTCTTTGGATTGAGTTGTACCATCATAATTGGAGGCGAGTTTCATTCTTGCACTAAATTCCATTTCATAAGGAGGGGTGCTTCTTAAAACTTGGATAAAATAGTGCTGAGCTTCTTTATTATTTCCATCTTGTTCGTATAATTGACCTAAAATGAAGTTAATACGAATAGCCATATCTTTCTTAGGTCTCAGTTTTTGTAATTCTATCAAAGAACTGATAGCAACTTCGATCTCACCGGCCGGATTGGTAATATTAAGCTCAGCTAAAGCGGCATAATATAAAAAATTGAGGGTTCTGTCGTTTTTAGGATAAATGATTTGATAAGCATCCTCTAAAAGTTGTTGTGCTCTGGTGTATTGTTTTTGTCTGATAGCAGTTCTTGCATTTAATATGATCGCCTCTTCAGCCAGTCCCCAGGATGGGTATTGTTTTGCTACGTAATTAAAAATACGGGTGGCATTAATGAAATCCTGCTTATGAAAATAGGCTCTACCCATCATCATATAGGCATCATCCATGGTTTTAACATACTCTTTACCACGTATTAACATGGAATGTTTGTATATTGACTTAGATGCTTTTTCTATTACACGATCCATTTTAGAGTTTATAGATCCTAAATCTTCCTTAGTTGGATAGTAATAAATAGGCAAAACAGTTGTATAATTCTCTTTCCTCTTTTTTTCAATTTCTAATTCCCCCTCTTTTAAGGCCTCTTTCCCATTAAAATTTACATTGTAAGTTGATGTAACGGTATGGTAAGCCCTGTTTTCAAAGCTATTTTTATTGGTTGCACATGAAATAAAAAAAGTCAGGACAATAAAAATGCAACATGCAGATAATAAAACAGATACGTATTTTTTCAAGCTCAAATTGTTATTTTATATTGTTAATTAGGGAGATAACGAAAAAAAACCGTTTTTATTTTTTTTGACTTTCAAAATATTGTTCCATTAACTTCTGAACATACTTTCCAAGTACATCAAATTCAATATTGATGATTGAACCGAGTTTGAAGTTATGAAAATTGGTCATTTGGTAAGTATATGGAATAATGGCAACAGAGAATCTCCCTTTTTCAGAATCAACGACAGTTAAACTTACCCCATTTACTGTTATGGAACCTTTAGGTACTGTGAAATTATTCAATTCAGCATCGTATGTGAAGAAGAATCTCCAACTTCCGTTATCATCCACAACTTTTTCACAAATTGCAGTTTGGTCAACGTGTCCCTGAACAATATGGCCATCAAATCGGCCATCAAAACGCATACTTCTTTCCAGATTCACTTCGTAACCTAAACACCAGGATTTTAAATTGGTTTTGAGCATAGTTTCATCCATAGCAGTCACTACGTATTGGTTGCGTTCTTTGTCTAACTTCACAATAGTTAAGCAACAGCCATCATGAGCCATACTTTGATCAATTTTAAGCTCATCAGCAAAATCAACCTCAATAGTGAAATGATAATTGGTATTTTCATGTTCTATATGAACGATTTTTCCAGTTTTTTCTACAATTCCTGTAAACATAGTTTTATTTTTTATTATGACAATGCAAATATATATAATTCAGATGAATTCTTTTATTTCTTAAATTCTTTTTCAATTAGTGGCACAAATTGATCAATATTACCTGCTCCAATCGTTACTAAAAGTTCTGGTTTTATACTTTTCAAATAGGGGATGAGGTCATCCTTTGAAATCAATTTTTTATTTTTAGTGGGAATCAAATCTAATAAAAATGATGAGGTGATTCCTTCAATTGGAACTTCACGGGCAGGATAAATATCTAATAAAATAATCTCATCCAATAAGCTTAATACTTGGGCAAACTCTTCTGCAAAATCTCTGGTTCTGCTGTACAAATGGGGCTGAAAGATACCTGTAGCCTTTTTATTCGGGTAAATGGTTTTAATCGTTTGAAGAAAAGCTTTGATCTCTTCCGGATGATGGGCATAATCATCAATGTAAATCATTTCATCTTGAACAATTCGATAGTCAAATCTACGGGAAACTCCGCTCCAAGTTGCAAATGAATCAAAAATCATATTACAGGATGCAACATGATCCGGGGCAATACTTAGTTTCATCAACTCTTTTACCGCTAAAAAAGCGGCCAAACTATTGAGAAGGTTGTGAATTCCCGGTGCTTTTAAATGTATATTATGAAAACAAACCGGATTATCACTTTTCATATTTTTACAAATCGCGAAATGGGTACTTTCAGGTTCCATTTGATCGATTTTAATAAAAAAGTCAGCCTCCTCATCAACACCATAAGTGATTTTATGAGGATGGTCGATCAAATGCGCAATTTTTTGAGCAATGATAAGTGTACCGTTTCGATCAATTTGATTTGCAAAATCTTGAAAAGAGGCAATTAAATTTTTCTTTTCTCCATAGATATCTAAATGATCAGCATCAACTGAAGTGATGATTCCAATTTTTGGATATAGCGTTAAAAAGGAACGATCAAACTCATCTGCTTCAACAACAACGGTTTGAAAATCATTAGTATATAAAAAATTACTGTTTAAATTTTTTGAGATTCCTCCAATAAAAGCTAATGTTGGATGATGAATCGACTTTAAAAAATGGGTAACCATGGAAGTTGTAGTAGTTTTACCATGAGTACCCGCTACAGCTATAGTTGGGAACGATTCACAAATCAAACCTAAAACTTCTGATCTTTTTAAGATGGGAACATGATGCTCTTGAAACCAAAGTAATTCCTTGTGATTTTTGGGAATTGCAGGGGTTAAGATAACTAAATCAATTTCGTCAGGTATGAGTTGATCCTGTTCGGAAAAGTGAATTACAGCGCCCATTTTGATCAACTGATCCGTTATACCGGAAGGAGTTAGATCATATCCAAAGACTTTTACTCCATATTGAAGGAAGAACTGTGCCAGTGCACTCATCCCAATCCCCCCAATACCTAAAAAATATACCCTTTTAATGTTGTCTAATGGTTGCATTTTTTTGATTTAGAACTTTTCAGGTACAATGACATTCACATTTTGCAAAAATTCTTGAGATTTATGCATCAATTTGTACATTAAAACGTCATTTTCAACAAATGGTACAGATTGTCGGTAACTAGCTACAAATTCTTCAATAAACTCAGAAGATTTTAAAGGTCTTCTGAATTCTAAAGCTTGTGCAGCGTTAAACAACTCGATAGATAATACTTTCTCAGTATTATTGATAATAATATATGCTTTTGTAGCTGCATTTGCCCCCATACTCACATGATCTTCTTGTCCTTGAGATGATTCTATAGAATCGGAAGAGGATGGCATACATAATGTTTTGCTCTGACTCACGATAGATGCTGCTGTATATTGAGGTATCATGAATCCTGAATTCAGACCCGGATTTTTTACCAAGAAGGATGGAAGATCTCTTTTGCCTGCGATTAATTGATAAATTCTTCTTTCAGAAATATTAGCTAATTCAGACATTGCTAATGCGAGGTAATCAAGAACCAAAGCGATAGGTTGACCATGGAAATTTCCTGCAGAAATGATCAAATCTTCGTCAGGAAATATAGTTGGATTATCAGTAACAGAATTGATTTCAGTTTCAATTACATTCATAACATGATTTACAGCATCTTTTGTAGCCCCGTGAACTTGAGGAATACAACGGAAGGAGTAAGGATCTTGCACATGTTTTTTCTCTCTTGTTATGATCTCAGATCCTTCCAAAAGGTAGTTGATATGAGTTGATGTAAGTATTTGGCCAATATGTGGTCTTACTAAATGTACTGAAATATGAAATGGCTCAATTCTACCATCATAAGCATCTAATGAGGTTGCTGCGATCATATCAGCTAACCAGGATAATTTTTTAGATTTTAGGACTAACCAGGATCCATAAGCACTCATAAATTGAGTTCCATTTAATAAAGCTAATCCCTCTTTTGATTGCAAAGTGATCGGTTCCCATCCAAATTTTTCATTGATTACGGCAGATTCATACTTTTTACCTTTATAGTAAACCTCACCCAAATTTAAAAGGGGAAGAGATAAATGAGCTAAAGGTGCTAAATCTCCGGATGCCCCTAAGGATCCTTGTTGATAAACCACAGGAAGAACGCCCTGATTAAAAAAATCAATCAATCTTTGAATAGTTGCTACCTGAACACCTGAATTACCGTATGATAAAGATTGGATTTTTAACAGTAACATAATCTTTACAATCTCTTGTGGAACTTCATCTCCGAATCCACAAGAATGGGATATAACAAGATTTCTTTGTAAAGTAGATAAATCATCAATGGATATTGTTGTGTTACAAAGAGATCCAAAACCAGTAGTGATTCCGTAAACAGGAACTTTGCTGTTTTTCATTTTTTCATCTAAGTAGGTTCTGCACTTTTGGACAGCCTCTTTTGATTCTTCAGATAAAATGAGTTTTGCTTTCCCTTTGAGTATCTGATCAACTTTTTCTAAACTTAAAAATTCTGTAGAAATAATGTGTTGTTTCATTGAAATGTTATTTTTTTTGTATTAATATCAAAGATTAATTAAGTATATTGTTTTTATAATAAGCAAGATACGAAAACGAATATATCTTTGCAAACATACTGAAAAAAATTGAAAAAGGGGGTTACTTAAATTGTTGAAATTATTGGATTGACATCAAAAAGATCAACCCTAATTCATTATAAATTCGAAAATATCATGTTCGTAGAATAATGTTGGATCCAGTTGAATGCTAATCACATTATTCGTCTTGGGATTTCCTTGTCCAAGTGGGAAAAAACGCCATACTGTATTCTCGAAAACGTTAGATTCATTGGAATATTGAGTCACTGCAATCAAATATTCAGGCTCACCCATTGCATCTCTAAATGTTTCTGTATAAGTTACATGAATAGGTTCTGAGGTGCTCATGGGTTCAATGGAAATAACAGGACCAGAAACGGATCCTCCAAATTCCAATTTATCAATTCTATAAGGTGTATTATTGACAATTTGTATCGGATAATCTATTGGATCAGAACAGGAGAATAAGCTCAATATGAGCATTATCCCTACAAAAATCAACCCAATATTTTTTTTCATATTATCTTGTTTTAATATAGCAAATATATGATTTTTTTTTGAAAAAATCAAGTTTTAGACTCAGATTTTCAAAAATACTTCTATATCTACGAATTCAATTTTATTTTGTTACAGAACCTCTGGTTAAATCATTTTTTCAATATATTTGCCGATACTTTAATCGGATTATTATGAATTATTTAAAATCAATTTTATTAGTTGCCTTATCAATTCTTGTTTCATCTTGCTCATTAATTGGAATAAATCTGACCTATAAAACACCCAAAATACCCGGAAAATATCCTAAATTTAAAGAAAAGGATTACTTACTTGGGGAGAATTCAGAATTAAGACAAAAAGTGGATGTTACTTTCTATGACCTTAATTTAAATTTAGATATTCCAAATCAATCGATTAAAGGATATGTGGATATCCATTTTGAAATTTTACAAGAATTAGATTCTTTACAACTGGATTTAGATAAAAAGTTAAAAATTAATGCGATTGTATTTCAAGGAGATACAATAAAATTTTCAAGAAAAGAGAGCACTGTTTATGTTTTATTGAAACAAATAATTCCAAAAAATCAGGTGCAGCAAATACGGGTATACTATGAAGGAAAACCTTTGAAAGCAAAACGTCCTCCCTGGGACGGAGGATTTATTTGGGAGAAAGATAACAATGGAAATCCTTGGGTTTCTGTTGCGTGCCAAGGGCTAGGGGCTCACATCTGGTTTCCTCTTAAAGATCATCCCTCAGATGAACCCGATTCTGTTAGGTTGTCAATGACTGTCCCAAAAGGGCTTTTTTGTGTCAGCAATGGAAAATTGATTCGTCAAATTAAAAATGAAAAAACAGAAACTTTTATTTGGAAAACAAGTTATCCTATAAATACTTACAATATTACTTTTTATATAGGTGACTATGTGAGGTTTACATTGCCTTATAAAAATAATAATATCAATAAAGATCTTGAATTTTACACCTTGTCTTATGATTTAGAAAGAGGGAAAAATCATTTTAAACAAGCATCAGATGTGATTGCCTTTTACGAAAATCATTTTGGATCTTACCCTTGGTGGAATGATGGATATAAACTAGTACAAAGTTCCTATCTGGGAATGGAACACCAAACAGCGATTGCCTACGGAAATAGATTCAAAAATGATTATGGAATTGTAGATTATATCATTCTCCATGAAACAGGACACGAATGGTGGGGTAATAGTTTGTCTGTTTCCGATAATGCTGAAATATGGCTTCATGAAGGGTTCACGACCTATTGTGATGCTCTTTTTATGGAAGAAAAAAAGGGATACGATTATTATCTGGATATGATGAAGTTTAATTATGGTATCACAATACGCAATAAAAGACCCATAATTGGTCCATTTGGGGTTAATTATTCCAATTTTAAAGATTCAGATCCTTACGGAAAAGGGGCTTTGGTATTACATACTCTAAGAAATATTATTGACGACGACAAACTGTTTTTTGATATTCTGAAAACCTATTATCAAAAACATCAATATTCTATAATAACTACAAAAGATTTTATCAATATTGTGAATGAAATGACTCAGAAAAACTATGATTGGTTCTTTAATCAATATCTATATTCCAGAGTTTGCCCGCAATTAGAATGGTATTCTGAATATAATTTTGCAACAGATGAAACTGTTTTGAAATATAAGTGGAATAATGTTGGTAATGAGTTTAAACTACCAGTAGTTGTTGAAACTGACTATGGGAAGACAATTATTTACCCAACTCCGGAAATTCAGCAACATGTATTTCGTAGAGGGGTTGAGATTAAAATAAACCCCAATTTTTCATTGTTTTCTCAGATTAAAAATGATAAAATTAAATAGATATGAAGGTTGAAAATTTTATAAATAACATTCTCCAATACTTTAATTTGCAGGATGAATTAGAATCCCAAAAAACAATTCATAGTGAAATCCAAAAAGGGATCTATTTTAAAGGAACCAATTTATGGATATTGGTTTTTGCAATCCTAGTAGCTTCTATAGGTTTAAATATGAATTCCACCGCTGTCATCATTGGAGCAATGCTAATTTCCCCATTAATGGGACCTATTACAGGGATGGGATATAGTATTGCGATTTATGATGGGACCCTTTTTTCAAAATCGTTTAAAAATTTTATATTTGCTGTTATTACGAGTTTAGTAACTTCGACAATCTATTTTGCCATATCTCCCATTTCAACTGCTCATTCAGAATTATTAGCGAGAACAAGTCCAACTATTTATGACGTTCTTATTGCTCTTTTTGGAGGCGGTGCAGGCATAATTGCTTTAAGCAGTAAACAGAAAGGAAACGTTTTACCGGGAGTTGCTATTGCTACAGCTTTAATGCCACCACTTTGTACAGCAGGATATGGATTAGCAACGGGACAATTTAATTTCTTTTTTGGAGCATCTTATTTATTTGTAATTAATACAATTTTTATAGCATTGGCTGCAACCTGGATCTCGAAAATTTTAAAATTCCCCATTGCAGGAGAGATTGATCCAAAGCAAAAAACCAAAATTAACAGATATCTTTCATTCCTCATTACTTTAATTCTTCTTCCAAGTATTTATTTTGGGTATCAATTGGTTAAAGAGGAACAATTTAGACAAAGAGCAGAAAAATTTATAAATAATGTAAGTTTTTACAAAGAAAGTTTTTTAATCAAAAATGAAATTTTAACGGATAAAAAAACCATTAAATTAGTTTATGCAGGCAATTCCCTATCTATTCAGGATAAAAAAGAATTAACTGAAAAATTAAATGATTTTAACATCTTAGGAACCCTTGTGGTTGAACAAGGTTTCTCTATCCAAAATAATGAAAGTCAAAACAATGAAGTATATAGACTCAAAGATCAGTTAAATAATATGAATTTACTATTAAAAGAGAAACAAGCCACGATAGATTCTCTTAAAAACGCTTCAGGATTTGGAAAGACTATTATTAATGAATTGGTTGCTCTTTATCCTCAAATATTAAGTTGTACTTTTTCTAAAAGCGAGCAATATAAAGCAAATACTAATGAGAAAGTTCCTAAAACGATCGTAATACTTCAAACCAAATCAACCCTTAGCCCAGATGATAAGTTAAAGATCAAAAATTGGTTAAAGGAAAGAACAGAATCAAATCAGATTGAACTCATTGTTGAATAGATGGCCATTAATTCAACATTTTTAAAACCTGATTCACAATAATTTTCTTATATTCTGCTGGGTTTTCTATAGCATTTTCAAAGGCTTTATCTGAAAGATCTGTGACGTTTCCTTTTTGATCTACAAATAGTAAAGTAGAAAATTGAATTTTATATTGTACCACCAATGACTTGTTTTGCTCTTCTTCAATGTTAATAGGCTCAAAAATAATGATTTTTGAATCTAGTTCCTTTTGAAATTCAGCCTGAAGGGTCTCTAAACAAACATTTTCGCAAGCTAAACAAGTGGCACATCTGTTGGTTGCATGAAAATAATAGATCCTTATTTTCGGAACCGAATCGGTCTGATTTTGTGCTTGAACTGATTGAAATGAAGAAAATATTCCAATGAAAAGAGCTAAAAAAAGTACTGTTTTTTTCATAAGTTATTGAACGATTATTTTTTTTAAAGATGCAAATTTACAACTTTTTTAATATCAAAGAAAACATTTCTATGAAAGGATATCCTGGAAGATAAAAAAGCAATTAAATCTATGAACCAATAATACTCTATTTTGTTTATATTTGCCGCTTCAATTTTAATAAACTTACTATGGATCAAATTGCAATTCAAACAGATCAATTAACCAGACATTTTGGGGATAGGGTTGCGGTTCATCAACTGAATCTGAAGATTCGGAAAGGGGAGATTTTTTCACTTTTGGGTACGAATGGTGCCGGTAAAACAACGACTATAAAAATGTTATGCTGCTTACTTCCTCAGACGTCAGGTGAGGCCTTTTTAAATGGATTTCAGCTATCAAAAAATCAGCAGGAAATTAAAAAAATTATTGGCGTTTCTCCTCAAGAATCAGCCATAGCAGAACATTTAACTTCTAAAGAAAACCTTTTGCTTATGGGAGGTGTCTTTGGGCTCTCTAATTCAGAGAATAAGAAAAGAGCACTCAATCTCATGGAACTATTAGAGATAGAAGACAGAAAAGATCAAGCGAAGAGATTATCCGGTGGACTTCAAAGAAGATTAAGTATAGCCATGGCTTTGATGTCAGATCCAGAGATATTATTTTTGGATGAACCGACACTTGGTTTAGATCCACATGCTCGTAAGTCAGTTTGGAATTATATTGAAAAACTAAAACACCAAAAAACGATATTCCTTACAACTCATTATCTGGAAGAAGCTGATGCACTTTCAGATCATATCGCAATTATGGAAAGTGGAAATATTATTGCTCAGGGAACCTCTTCAGAATTAAAAGAATTATGCACTAAAGAGCGGGTTCTGACAATTAAAGCATCTTCAATTACTTCAGAAATTAAAGAATATTGTTCTGAAAATTATGGGTTAACAACCTTATATCAAAATGAATTGACTATTCAGGCAAAACAATTTAACATCTATACCATTGTTGACTACTTTAAATCACAAGATGTTCAATTGAAACATATTAGTATGACTGAACCCACTTTAGATGATGTTTTTCTTCAATTAACAGGAAAGGAGCGTTTATCATGAAATTTTATCATTTAGCTTTAAGAAATTTGAAAGAAGTGTATCGTGATAAAGTAACGATGCTTCTTGGAATCGTTATGCCAGTTGGATTTCTTATTTTATTCTCCTCTATCCAAAAAGGGGTCCAACTTGATATGTTTAAACCCGATTCTCTTGCTCCGGGAATTATTGTATTTTGTTTTGCTTTTCTTACGATGTTTTGTTCCATTTTAATTGCAAAGGACAGAGAAAATGCATTTCTATTCAGACTCTATACTACTCCATTGAAAGCTAAGGACTATATTTTGTCTTATACACTTCCCTTCATTCCTCTGGCAATATTACAGACAGTGATCTGTTTTGTGATTGCTGTAGTTTTGGGAGCAGAATTTACCAATATTGCTACTGCGTCTTTAATCCTTTTTATGGTAGCTCTGATTTTTATCTTTTTAGGGGTCATTTTTGGATCTCTATTCTCACTCAATCAAGTCTCTGCTGTGGGATCCATTTTTATAACAATTGCCTCACTATTCAGTGGTGCATGGATGGATTTAAAAATGATTGGAGGGGTATTCGATACTTTCGGATATGCGATACCATTTGCTCATTCTGTAGATATTAGTAGGGCATTATTGTCCGGAAAAGGGATGACCGGATTATACGGAAGTCTTTGGGTAATCATTGGATATCTTGTTGTATTGGCGATATTATCCTTTTTTGCTTTTAAAAAAGCTATGAAAAAAATATAATTTAAAACCTCAGGGATGAAATTTTTAAAATCTGTTTTAGCACTCTTATTTATTACTATTTCTGTGTCCATTATTGCACAAGAGACAAATAATCAGTATCATAGAGATTGGGACTATAGTCAGTTTACTTACAACAAAAAGATACAAGTTTATCCCCATATTTATCAAAATGGCCCCAAATCAGATGTTTCAGGTGAAGATTTAGGAATTTCTGAAATAACAACCCATTATTCATCCACTTTTGCGTATCAGGATGTTCCCATTGCCTTTTATGTAAAAGTGAATAATTACGGATCAACAGCCGCTTCTGGATTTACCCTTACTATTACAGATAACGGATCTTATAATCAGAGTGTTACGATTTCAACATTATTGAATTCAGGCACTTATACGATATACGAATTTCCTTGCTGGATTCCTTCTTCTACCGGAAATAAAACTATAACTGCAACAGTCAATAATTCCGGAGATGTTGTGATATCTAATAATACAACAACTACAACCATAACTGTTTATACATTTCAAAAAACAGATCCACCAGCCACTTTAGTGAGATCAATTGCTGAATTTGAACCTCAAAGGGGAGCATTGATCAGGGCTTCTGTATCGGGAAGTAGTGTTACTTTTGGTGTTCCGATTCAATTGATCAGGGAGATCGCGGAAGAAGACACGCTATATATTGTTTGTAGCAATCAAACTGCAGCCAATACAATTCAGAACTATTTAACGAATAATACCATTAATAGTTCGCAAGTAAAATATATTTTTAATGCAACTAACTCCCACTGGACCAGAGATTATGGCCCCTGGTTTGTTGAAAATGAGACTCACCAGTTAGAAGTGATTGACTTTCCTTATAATCGAAATAGGCCCAATGATTCTCAGGTACCCAGAGCATTTGCCAATGCAACCGGAAATACTATTTATGGGATGCCCCTTTTGCATACCGGTGGTAATTTTATGACTGATGGGATGGGAGTTGCCGCTTCTTGTGATTTAGTAGACTATGAAAATAGTTGCTACAACCAAAATGAGTTGGATAGCTTGTATCTGAACTACTTAGGGATTACAACATATCATACTATTCCGGATCCATTGAATTCTTATATCCAACATATTGATTGTTGGGGTAAGTTTTTAGCACCCGATAAGATTATGATTCTTCAGGTTCCATCAAATAATGCCAACTATTCAGATTTGGAGAATGCTGCCCAGTATTTTGCAAATCTGACCTCCTCTTATGGAAATAAATACAAAGTATATCGTGTTTATACTCCTAATAATCAACCTTATACAAATTCGTTAATTCTTAATAATAAAGTCTTGGTCCCTATGAATCCAACTTATGGATCGAGTTGTTATCAGGCCGCTCTGGATTCCTATCAGCAGGCAATGCCCGGATACGAAATTATTGGTGTTTCCTATAATGATTGGTATGACACCGATGCCCTTCACTGTAGAGCCATTCAGTTACCACAATCTGACATGTTAAGAATTGTGCATCAACCTATTTTAGATTCCATTCCTTTTGAAAATAGTGTTACAATTGCCGCAACAGTATATACATTAGGAAATAATTCAGGGATAACGTATGATGTAAAACTTCATTATCAAATAAATCAAAATAATTATCAAACCCTTGATATGATTTTACAATCATCACAATATGAGGCTGTTATACAAAATTTGAATCCAAATGATACGGTTCGTTATTATATTGAAGCTACTAACTCAAATAACAAACATCTGTTTCATCCGTTTGCGGGAGTAGCTGATCCACACCGTTTTTATTTGAAAAGTGGAACATCAATCTCCTCATGGGATTCTGCATTACAGTTTAATGTATATCCAAATCCTGCTTCTCAAAATGTATTTATAGAAATATCGGATGAGGTATTTAACGTTGAGATTTATACCCTAATAGGCAAACTGATTAGTAGAGACTATAATAACAAAATATTAAATATTGAAGCACTTCCTCCAGGAACTTACATTTTAAAAGTTACCTCCAATAACAAAGTCGGCTACAGAAAAATCGTCATTTATTGAGCACACGAGCACATGTGCACAAGAAAAAAGGTTTATTTTCTGAATTTAGTAGTATCTAATTCAAAAGTAAAATTCTTTTCATCAGAGCAGTGCAGCATACATTGATCACAAATGGAGAGTTCCCCTTTCAAACGGCGTTTAATCATATCGTTTAAGCGTTCTCTTAGTTTATCAATCTCTACGAAATTGGCCACTTCGTTAGCAAAAGCGTACATCAGTAACATGCGTGCATTTCTCATACAGATCCCTCTGGAACGTATATAAAACATAGCATTTTCATCCAATTGACCCACAGTAGCACCGTGGCTACACTTCACGTCATCGGCGTAGATTTCCAGAAATGGACGTGTTGTGATTTTAGCATCATCAGTTAATGCAATATTTCTGTTAACCTGATAAGCTGCAGTTCTTTGCGCATCTTTTTGAACTACTATATGCCCATTAAAGTTGGCACCAGCTTCATCATCAGCGATCCCTTTATAGATTTGATTGCTTGTACAATCAGGGGAATTGTGTAATACATACACTTGATTGTCAACGTATTGTTGTTTGTCTACTAAATATAAGCCGTATAACTTAGCATCAGCACCCGGTTCATTCAAATTAACCTGAATTCCATTTCTGACATAACCACTATTAAAAGTAATAATATTCGAAATAAAACGGGAATCCCGTTTTTGATTAACGAAAGTGTTGTTAACCAATAAAGTATGTTTGTCTTTATTCTCCATTTTGTAATAATGGAGTTGTCCGTTTTCAGCAATATCAGCTTCGAGAATATTATTGATAAAACTATTTTCTTCATGAATAGAGTCATCACAATGTACCAATGATAATGAACTATTTTTTCCAACAATCACTAAATGACGATGTTGAACCATAATCTTTTCAGAAGTATCAACAACTGAAACGATTTGAATAGGTTGTTCAATGATAACATTATCAGGAACATAAATAAAAAGACCATCTGTGAAAAGAGCCTGATTCAAAGAGATGAGACCATCTAATTGATTCGGATCCATTTGGGCGAAATGGGTTTTAATCAAATCAGGGAATTGACGAAAAGCTTCCAAAATACTACCCACAACCATACCATTTTCATGAAACTCCAAAGGTTGATTATGATGAACATACCATCCATTCAAAAAAGTGTACATGGATGTTCCAATATCTTTAATGTCACATGTAAAATATTCACCTACAGGTCGATAAGGATTAGGTTTGTCTTGAATAGTATAAAAATCGGTCGAAACTTTTTCCTCCAAAAGGGTGTCAATCGCTTTATGACGCCATTTTTCAATTTTATTATTTGGAAAATCTTGTATTTCAAAAAGTTCTATCCCTTTTTTTCGAATATTGAGAATATATTCAGGGTCCTGAAATCCCGATATAATTTGGTTATATTGCTTTTGAATAGCGTTTTTTAGATCGCTCATAAATTAGATTAGTTTGCCTTGTTCGTAATCATTTTTAATCCAATCGTACCCTTTTTCTTCCATTTCGATGGCTAGCTCTTTAGGACCGGATTTTACAATTTTTCCGTCAAATAAAATATGAACCACATCAGGAACAATATAATCCAGAAGTCTTTGATAATGGGTGATCACAACTGTTGCATTTTCGCTATTTTTGAGTTGATTAACACCGTTTGCAACAATTCTGAGGGCATCGATATCCAAACCTGAATCAGTTTCATCGAGGATAGCTAGTTCTGGTTCTAAAACAGCCATTTGGAAAATCTCGTTTCTCTTTTTTTCGCCACCGGAAAAGCCTTCATTTACAGAACGATCGCTCAACTTGGAAGTGAGTTCCACTACTTTCTTTTTCTCTTCCATTAATTTTAAAAATTGAGCTCCTGAAAGAGGTTGTAATCCTTTATATTCTCTAATTTCATTCAAGGCTGTACGCATAAAATTAGTGATGCTAACTCCTGGGATCTCAACAGGATATTGAAATCCGATAAAAATTCCTTCTCTTGCTCTATCTTCGATAGGTAACTCCAATAAATTTTTACCTTTATAGGTGATCGAACCTTGAGTAACCTCAAAAACATCTTTTCCTGCAATTACTGAGGCTAAAGTGCTTTTTCCGGTTCCATTAGGTCCCATAATGGCATGAACTTCCCCTTTATTAACCTGTAAGTTGACCCCTTTTAATATCTCTTTTCCTTTAATAGAAACGTGTAAATTCTCGATTTTTAACATGTTATGATGTGATTTATAATATTAATTTTTAGAACTGCAAATATACATTAGAATTTTGAAAGATAATAAAAGAAAATATAAATACATGGGATTGAAAAATACGATAACCGAAAGGGAAGAAAAATTAGCAAATTCGTAAATTTGTGAATTAGCAAATGAATATTTCTTAGTGGTTTGATCATTAAAATGCCAAAAAGTGTAACTTTTTTAGTATTTTTGTCAAAATATTTAAATACTAAGATATTTCAACATTTTTTAACAAACTGATTGATTTTTATGTCTCTTTCCGAAATTAAAGTAAAGTATATAGATGTTGAAAATAAAATAATGGAGAGTGATTCTAAATTATTAAAAAGTTTTCCAAAATTTTTTATTAACTTTTTATCATGGCTTGTTCAAGAGAATGAAATGAACCGGATTATGAATAAATATGCGGATACTTCTGAAGTAACATTCTTAGAAAAAGTAATTGAAGAGTTTCAACTTGATTTACAAATAGAAGGATTGGAAAATTTACCGGAAAACGGTAAATGTTTTTTTGTAGGAAACCATCCGTTCGGCGTAATAGATGGCTTAATATTAACACATACGGTTTGCAAAAAGTACGGAACTCTGAAAGCAATTGGAAATGATGCTTTTACTTTTATACCACAACTAAAACCCTTGATAGCAGCGGTCAATGTTTATGATCGTACTTCAAAAGACTATATCATGGAGCTTCAAAAAATCTATGAATCGGACATTCCTATGACCCATTTTCCTGCCGGTGAAGTTTCCAGACTTTATCATTGGAAAATTCAAGATGCTCATTGGCAAAAAAGTTTCATTGGGAAAGCTGTTTCATGTCAAAGAGATATTGTTCCATTCCATTTTTACGGAAGGAACTCTATCCAATTTTATACCATTTTTGTAATTAGAACGTTATTCGGAATCAAACTAAATCTGGAATTAAGTTTATTAACTCGTGAAATGTTTAGAAAACGAGGAAAAACAATCAAAGTCAAAATTGGAAAACCAATTCCATATCAAACATTTGATAAATCCAATAATCATAATATTTGGGCTCAAAAAGTGAGAGATATTGTCTATGGTTTATAAATTATTTCAATTTATTAACTAAAAAAAATATTTTATGACAATTTACTTAAAAGAAATGATGTTCAGATGGTGGTATTGGTATGTCAGCAAAGTGGACAAAAATGCTGAAATTCAATTTATGAATTATGGGTATCATGACCCCAATAATCATGTACCATTACTTCAACAGCATGAACCTAATCGTTACTCCATTCAGTTGTATCATCATTTTACGCAGCATATTCCTATAAATCAAAAAGATATTGTGGAGATCGGATCGGGTAGAGGTGGTGGAATCTCATATTTAACTCAAACGTTCCACCCTAAATCGGCAATAGGCATTGACCTTGAGGAAAAAGCAGTTGATTTTTCAAATAAACATCATCAAGATTCAAATTTGAAGTTTTTACAAGGGGATGCACAAAAATTAAATTTACCAAATCACTCTTGTGATATTGTTCTCAATGTTGAATCTTCTCATAGATATCCTGATAATCCGGCTTTTTTATCTGAAGTTAAACGTATTTTAAGACCTAATGGTCACTTTTTCTATACCGATTTTCGTTATAATCATGAGATGGATCAATTTAAAGAAGAATTGAATCAATCCGGTATGGAAATCATTCAAGAACAAATCATTAATGACCAGGTAGTTGAAGCCTTGAGAATGGATGATAAAAGAAGAAGAGACTTAGTTAAAAAACTAACTCCTTTTTCTTGCATAAAATTGCTTTGAATTTTTCAGGAGCAATCGACTCTGAAACTTTCAATAAAATTGCTAATAAAGATTATATCTATTTCAGCTACATCTTGTTAAAAAAATAACCCAATCCATCAGAATGGTTCTGATGGATAACTGGATTAGCTTTTTCTTAACATTCTTGCTTGATCGTACAATGCTTGTTCCTCTTCAGTTTGAGGTTGAATTTCAATGTTATGAGGTGTTGCATTGGTGGTTTCATCCACATGAATAAATGTGATAAATCCACTTACGAATGACTCATTATCAATTCCTGTAGTAACATGAATATAAGCAACTAAACTACTTTTACCTGCAAAGACAATCTTAGACGAAAATTTTAAAATTTGTCCGGGTCTAACAGGTTTGGTAAAGTACATCCCGTGAATTTTTAAACAAACGATGTGCTTTGGATGTATTAATGATGCAGCAGAAACAAAGCCTGATTCCACAAACCATTCAGCGGTTCTTCCGGCAAAAAGGGTTCCATGATGATTTAAGTCTTCACTTTTTACTAATCTAACGGTGTCTGTCCAAAAAGGAATAACTATTTTCTTTTCCATAAAATATTGACATTTAATAGGTTTGCAATTTGTAAACCTATTGGCAAAATTACAAAAAATTATAAAACAATTTTCAACAAAAATTCAAATTAGCACATCAACACATTAGCACATCAGCACATTTTTATTACTTTTGCCAAAATTAAAGAATTTGCATTATGGAATATTTTGTTCACGAATCTTCATATATCGATGAGGGGTGTCAAATTGGAAAAGATACTAAGATATGGCATTTCTGCCATATAATGTCACATGCCGTTATTGGTGAAAAATGCAATATTGGGCAAAATGTGATGATTGCTTCCTACGTTATTTTAGGGAACAATGTTAAAATCCAGAATAATGTTTCGATATATACCGGAGTGACTTGCGAAGATGATGTATTTCTAGGGCCTTCTATGGTCTTTACTAATGTGGGTCATCCTAGAAGTGCAGTTAACAGAAAAGATCAATACGAAAAGACCTTAGTTAAAAAAGGGGCTACAATTGGAGCAAATGCAACCATTGTTTGTGGACATACTATCGGGAAATTTGCCTTTATCGGTGCAGGGTCAGTAGTGACTAAAGACGTTCCGGATTATGCTTTAATGATTGGAAATCCTGCCAAGCAAGTGGGTTGGGTTAGTGAATATGGTCATACTTTGAGCTTTGACGAAAAAAAACTCGCCACCTGTAAAGAGAGTGGCGAGTTATATCAACTCACTGAAAAAGGAGTTGTAAAATTATCTTAGAATATTATTAAACAGTTGCTTGGCAAGCAGTTATAGCAACTAAACTAACAATATCTTCAACTGAACATCCACGAGAAAGGTCGTTGATTGGAGCAGCCATCCCTTGCATTATTGGGCCAACAGCTTCAGCATCTGCCATTCTTTGAACCAATTTATAAGCGATATTTCCAACTTCTAATGTAGGGAAAACTAATACGTTAGCTCTTCCAGCGATTTCACTACCCGGAGCTTTAGATGCACCTACACTAGGTATTATTGCAGCATCAGCTTGTAATTCTCCGTCAATTTTTAAATCAGGAGCCATCTCTTTAGCAATACGAGTTGCATTTACTACTTTGTCAACCATTTCATGTTTGGCAGAACCTTTAGTAGAGAAACTCAACATGGCTACTCTAGGATCTAATTTTGCAATAGATTGGGCAGTTCTGGCAGAAACAACAGCTATTTCAGCAAGTTCTCTCTCATTAGGATTAGGTGTTGCAGCGCAATCAGCAAATACCATAATTCCATCATCACCCCATTTTTTATCTTTAAATACCATGATAAATGCACCTGAAACGACAGATACACCCGGTAAAGTTTTCACAATTTGAAAAGCTGGACGAAGCACATCACCGGTGGCATTTTTAGCACCGGCAACTTCACCATCCACCTCTTTATTTTTGATTAAAAGAGTTGCTAAATAGAGCGGATCTTCCACTAAACGAAGTGCTTCTTCCATTTGCATCCCTTTGCTTTTTCTGATATCACATAACATTTGAGCGTACATCTCCTTTTGTGGATTGGCAATTGGATCAATGATTCTAGCCTTAGAAATATAATTTAAGCCCCAATCTTTAGCTTGTTTTTCAATTTGTGCAGTGTTGCCTAATAATACAATATTGGCATAGCCCTCTTTTAATACAAGATCCGCTGCTTTTAATGTTCTTTCTTCTTCACCTTCAGGAAGTACAATGGTTTTGTTTGCCTTTTTGGCATTTTCTTTGATTTGTTCTATGATATTCATAATATATTGTGTTTATTATTTGATTCGGGGTGCAAAAGTACACCAATTTTTTTTATATTTTTGCGTTATCTTTATTTAAAAAAGATAGTTCATGAAATTAAAACTACTCCTGTTTTTACTATTACTGAGTTCATTTTCACTCTTTGCTACTCATAACAGGGCTGGTGAGATCACTTATCAGTATTTAAGCGGTTTAACTTTTCAATTTACAATCATTACGTATACCTATACTCCTAGTCCCGCTGACAGACCACAAATCGAAGTTTTCTGGGGTGACGGAACAAGCTCCATCATCGATAGAAATAATAAAATTGATCTTGGAAATGATATTAGTAAAAACATTTATATCACGAATCACTCGTACTCTTCCATGGGAACCTATCATGTTACTTTTGAAGATCCCAATAGAAATGCTGGAGTAATTAATATTCCAAACTCGGTAAACATCCCTTTTTTCATAGATAATACACTGATAATTAATCCGTTTTTAGGAATGAATAGTTCTCCGGTGCTATTAAATCCACCTGTTGATAACGGATGTGTGAATATCCCTTTTTATCATAATCCCGGTGCTTATGATGTGGACGGTGATAGTCTCTCCTTTAAACTGATATCTTGTAAAGGATTTAATGGTGACAATATTCCCGGTTATACACTCCCTTCAGCCTCTAACTCCCTGTCAATAAATCCAATAACAGGTGAATTGACTTGGGATACCCCTCAATTAGTAGGGGAGTATAATATTGCAATTCAAATCAATGAGTATCGAAACAAAGTTTTGATTGGAACCATGGTGAGAGATATGCAGGTTTCTATTGCCGCATGTAATAATCAACCACCAGTTATACAAACAATTACAGATACATGCGTCACTGCAGGGGCCCCATTGGATATTGAAGTTTTGGTAACAGATCCCAATTCAACACAAGTTTCTTTATCTGCTACAGGTGAACCATTTTTGCTTTCTAATTCACCAGCTTTTTTACAAAGTACTTCCGGAACTCCACCAATAACATCCCATTTTCGTTGGAATACTGAATGTTCTCATGTTAAAAAGCAAAAGTATACTGTAACTTTAAAAGCCATAGATAATGGCCCAATTATAAACTTAGTTTCGTTCAAAACACTTTATATAACAATTGTTGCCCCAAAACCCGAGAATCCCGTTGCTGAGCCTAACGGAAATACGATCAAAATATCTTGGGATCAGGAAAAATGTTCAAATGCCATAGGTTATAAGATCTATAAAAGAACTGATTCTTATCTGTTTGAGCCGTATAATTGTGAAACAGGTCTTCCAGGTTATGCCGGGTATCGATTATTGGGGACAACAAATGGTGTTGCAGATACGATGTTTATTGATGATGGTTCTATTATTCCATTATATCATGGGAACAATTATTGCTACCGAATTGTAGCTTTCTTTAGTGATGGAGCTGAAAGTTATGTTTCAGATGAAGTATGTGCCTATATTGTTAATGATGCGCCACTAATTACGAATGTTGATGTCCTTCAAACAGATGTGTTAACAGGTCAAATTGAAGTCAAGTGGCTTGCACCTCCTGAAATAGATACTACTTTAGTTGAAGAACCCTATTTCTTTAAATTATTTAAAGCAACATCTTCTGATCCAAATTACACTGAAATTGCAACCATAAACTTTGATCAGAATTATCAGTTTTTAGATCAAAACCTGAACACTACTGAGATAACCTATTTTTATAAAGTAGAATTTTGGGGAGAGGGAGATTTTGGCCCCTATATGGTGGAAACTTCAGATCCTGCTTCCTCTGTTTTCCTACAAACAAATCCAACAGATAATGCTATTGTCTTGAATTGGAATTCTAGAGTTCCCTGGCAGAATAAATACACTGAAATTTACAGATATAATTCTGAAAATGAAGAATATGACTCAATTGCAACTACAACAGCATCAACATTTACCGATTATGGATTATTAAATGGGGTTCAATATTGTTATTATGTAAAAACTGTGGGAGGCTATTTTACTCCTGATACTTTGTTTCCATTTTATAACCGATCACAAATTAAGTGTGATATTCCGATAGATAATTTACCTCCAACAATACCGAATGTCGAAATTACTACTAATTGTGAAGAAGTTGTCATTTCCTGGCGTTATGATAATGACACGTCATATCTTGATGTTTTCAAATATTATATTTATTATCGCCCCAATTACCAAACTGAATTCTACTTGCTTGATTCAATAATGAGTACAAATGATCCATGTTATCCCCATATATGTGAAATCATTCTAGAAGATAGGCCCCACATTACCGGATGTTATTCAATTGCTTTAATCGATTCTGTGGGAAATATTTCACAAAAAACGCCTCAAGTTTGTTTTGATGTAGAGGATTGTCTTTCATATTCTTTACCGAATGTGTTTACCCCGAATAATGATTCTTTCAATGATACATGGATCCCATTTCCTTATTCAAATGTAGATAGTATTGATTTATATGTATACAATCGTTGGGGAAGAAAAGTTTTTCAAACAAATGATCCTGATATTAATTGGGATGGAAGAGATTATTTATCGAATCAAAAAGTATCTGCAGGAACCTACTATTATTCCTGTGATATTTTTATTGAAACCTTACATGGACCTAAGAAATTAGCTTTACATGGGACGGTAACCATTTTAAATGAAATGGATTGATCCCTATTTTTGTTCCCTTTTTAAAATAAACACTTCGAACACAGAATAAGCGAAATAGATAATCATAAAAGCGAAGGCAAAATACCATCTATCAGCTTTGTTTACAAGAACATATATCGTTAAAAATAAAATACAAGAAGTGAATTTTACAATTCGAGATAACAAATATCTTGAAACCATTTTCTTATTGTCGTTACTTTTTAAAGGTCTTAAAACAATAAAAATCGTGAAAAGGGATAATAAAAAAAAGAACAAAACAATAAATGGAAGAGCTGGTGATGCATATTTAGGAACAAATATTTGAAATAAAACACTTAAAGCAGTAATAATCACAGAAAAAATGATTAATCTGTATGCGTATTTTGACATTGGAATGGTTGACATATTGCTATTTTTTTTTGATTATAAAGTCTTTAACTACAACATAGATGGCCAAAGCGATACCCCCTAATGAACCAATTAAAGTAAATAAAGGTGAGAGTTTAAGTATTTTATCCAAATAAATCCCTCCAAAAGTTCCCATGCAAATTAATAGGCCCATTTGAAATGCGACTCCGGAATATCTACCATAACCTGTTAGAAGTGGCCTTTTATCTTGTTTCATTTAAAAAATTAAACGATATCAGTTTGGGTATTTTGCATTGTGCAATTACCAACAAAATTAGCACCCGGTTCAATAGAAATTTTACCTACATGAATATTCCCGGACAAATTTGCAGTAGCTTTGAGTGATAAAAGTTCTGTTGCATTGATGTTAGCCTTCACAAATCCTTCAATATCAATTGATTTACAACGAACTTCACCTTCTAATGATCCATTTTTTCCAATGATAATCTTTGCATTTGAAGATACATTTCCTTTAACAGTTCCGTCAATTCTACAATCACCAGTTGTAACTATATCACCTGTTAAAGTGGTTCCCGGTGCAATTATATTAACACCTCCAAGTTCTTCTTGTTCAATCATTTTTGCCATTTTGTATTCTTATTTATATTATTTATTACTTTTGTCCTATCTTATTGTTTGCAAAAATAATAAATAACTTCATATAATTTCAATATATTTACTATAATTATCATTTTTTTCTTCTACCCTTCGCCTTCGCCTTTTACCTTTCGCCTAATTAGCACATTAAAATAATACCTATTTTTGCAAAAAAAATCATGAATCTCTTGTCTCAATTTCATCAGTACATCCGATTGGAACGAAATCTTTCCCCAAAAACTGTAGAAGCGTATATGTCAGATTTGAGAAAATGGCTTCGTTTTATGACACAATTAGAAGATAATCAGATACTTCATGATGGAAATATCGATAATACGATTTTGAATGTCCAGTTGGAAGATTTACAAGAATATTTAGTTTCTCTTTATGATGAGGGAATCAAGGCGAGAAGTCAATCCAGAGCTATTAGTTCATTAAAAGCATTTTATAAATTTCTTCATTGGAATAAAAAAATTGAAAATGATCCTACGACTTTTCTTGAAACACCAAGAATTGGGAGAAAACTTCCCGAAGTGCTTACCATTCCCGAAATTGAAAGTATGATCAATAGTATTGATTTGTCCTCTCCCGAAGGACACCGAAACAAAGCTATCATTGAAGTAATGTACGGTTGCGGTCTTCGGGTATCTGAAACAGTTGATTTGAAATTATCTCAACTGTTTTTTAAAGAGGATTACATCAAAGTGATTGGGAAAGGAGATAAAGAACGATTGGTTCCTATTGGACAAACCGCACAAAATTCTGTTTTGTTGTACGTTGAAGGGAAACGTCTCCAGGTTAAAACTAAGAAAGGAATGTCAGATTTTGTATTTTTGAATAGGAGAGGATCCAAATTGACAAGAGAAATGGTATATATCATCATAAAACAAATGGCAGAAATTGCCGGAATAAAAAAAAGTATAAGCCCACATACATTACGACACTCATTTGCCACTCATCTCATTGAAGGAGGTGCAGATTTAAGAGCTGTTCAAGAGATGCTTGGACACGAAAGTATTACCACTACAGAGATTTATACCCATTTGGATAAAGAGTACATTAGAAGTACAATGGCGATGTATCATCCTAGATATTAGGTAAATAGTATGTTTTTTTAAAACTTTTAAAAAGGCTACATATATCTCCCATTTTTTTTATAATTTTGCACCACGAAAAATGTGGAAAGATTTGTAACGCTTGCAACCACTTAAAAAAAATGCTAAAACTGTATTTTTCCTAGTTTTTCGTTACGAATTTTTATTAACTATTAAATTATTAATGTTATGAGTTATTTATTTACATCAGAATCAGTATCAGAAGGTCATCCGGATAAAGTAAGTGATCAAATTTCAGATGCATTGTTAGATGCATTTATTGCACAAGATCCAAATTCCAAAGTAGCATGTGAAACTTTAGTTACAACAGGATTGGTAGTTTGTGCAGGTGAAGTAAAAACAGATGGCTATGTTGCTGTTGATGATATTGTTAGAAAGGTAATTAATAAAATTGGATATAACAAAAGTGAATATCAATTTGATGCTAAATCTTGTGGGGTTTTATCTACCATTCACAGTCAATCTTCCGATATTAATCAAGGAGTTGAAAGAGCTGTGGATGAGGAACAAGGTGCCGGAGATCAAGGGATGATGTTTGGTTTTGCTTGTAGAGAGATGGATAATTTTATGCCTATTACTTCTGAACTTGCTCATATTTTCCTTCAAGAATTAGCAGAAATTAGAAGAGAAGGAAAAGTGATGACCTACCTTAGACCAGATGCAAAATCTCAGGTTACCATTCAGTACAGCGATAACGGAAAACCTGAAAGAATTGATGCTATCGTGATTTCAACCCAACATGATGATTTTGAAAAAGATGATCAAAAAATGCTGGATAAAATTAAAAAAGATGTTCAAGAAATTTTAATTCCAAAAGTGATTGAACTTTGCCCTGAAAGTATAAAAGTTTTATTTAAAGGGGATTATAATTTACATGTTAACCCAACTGGTAAATTTGTAATTGGTGGCCCACATGGGGATACCGGTTTGACAGGACGTAAAATCATTGTGGATACTTATGGTGGCCGTGGAGCTCATGGCGGCGGCGCATTTTCCGGAAAAGATCCTTCAAAAGTTGATAGATCAGCTGCTTATGCTGCTAGACACATAGCAAAAAACATGGTAGCTGCAGGTTTATGTGATGAGGTTTTAGTTCAGGTTGCTTACGCTATCGGAGTTGCAAAACCTGTCGGTTTGTACGTGAATACAAATAATACGGCTAAAGTTAACATGACTGATGGTGAGATCGCTTTAAAAATCGAGCAAATTTTTGATATGAGACCTTATGCTATTATTAATAGATTTCAATTAAAAAATCCAATTTTCCAACCTACTGCATCTTATGGCCATTTTGGCAGAGATGTTTACGAAGCCGAAGTTGAAGTTTTTTATACAGATCAAAATACTTACACTAAAGAGAGTTGTGGTAAAATCAAAACATATAAAAAAGTTACTTTCTTTGGTTGGGAAAAACTAGATTTTGTTGATAAAATAAAACAAGCATTCTCAATATAACGATAAATAGGAACCATTTTTCTCTTTTTGATTTTTGAAAATGGTTCCTTTTTTTTCCCTATTTTTGCCGTATTATATAATAATAAAACGGAATTCGAGTTATATTCATCAATAGTGAATCAGTATGAAAAGATTCAAAGAATTTATGCAACCAAACAGGATGGGCTTTCATTTACTGTTAGCAATCGGTATAACGATTGCTATTGTTGTAATGGCACTCATTTTTCTCAATTTTTATACCCGACATGGGAATGAAGTAAAGATGCCCGATTTTGTTGGAAAAGATTCTAAAACCCTTGTTAAAGATTCCCTTTCAAAGGATTTTATTGTCGTTATATCAGAATCTGTGTTTGACAAATCAGCAAAGCCGGGAACTGTTTTGAAACAGAATCCAAATCCAAATGAGATGGTGAAAAAAGGGAGAAAAGTATATTTAACCGTTGCTTCTGATCAACCCCCTAAAGTTAAAATGCCTCAATTACAAGATGTGTCTTTAAGACAAGCTGAGATCATGCTAACAGCAAAAGGTTTAATTTTAGGAAGTGTGATTTATAAACCAAGTCCCTATGAAAATGCCGTATTGGAGCAACTTTACAGAGGTCGCTATATCGCGCCCGGTACTGATATCAGTATGGGGGAAGTGATCACCCTTGTTGTTGGTAAAGATATTGAAGGACTTCCATCTGATTCAACAATAACAGAAATAATCAATCAATAACTCAAATTATGTCGATTAAAAAATCAATTTTTTTTGTACTTCTTTCTTGTTTAGTACCGTTTACATTATTCTCTCAAGAGATTATTAACGGATTATCCTCAAATCCGGTCATCGCAAAAGAAGCAAAAAATTGGAAGCTGAGAGGGACAAAGTCAAATTCTGAGCCTATTAAGCTTCCATTTTATACTGATTTTTCTAATTATATTGGGTATCCGGATCAAAATATTTTTGTAGATAGACAAGGTTTTGTAAACAACTCTTTTGCCATAAGGCCTCCTTCAATTGGTGTGGTAACTTTAGATGCTATTGATGAAAATGGAGCCATTTATTCTCATGCCAATTCAACAGGTTTTTATGCTGATACTTTAACTTCTAATTATATAAGGTTAGATTCAATTTTCACAACACCTAGAGCTATTTTAATTCAAGATTCATTATACTTTTCATTCTATTATCAACCGGCAGGAGGATCAGAATCCACACCGGTAGTTCAGTGGGAAAGAATTGGAAATGGTCCTGAATCTCAAGATATGTTAATTTTAGACTTTGGTTATACCCAAAATGGAGTTACAACATGGAATACAGTATGGTCAACCAATGGTGTGACTTTAGATGATTGGTTAGATAACGATCCTGACAGATTAACCTTTTTTAAACAAGTCTTGGTTCCAATTCTTGAATCTTATCTTCTTGTTGATAGCTTTCAATTTAGATTCAGAAATATTGCCAGTCTGGAAGACAATGGAGTCGTAGGTTGGGAAAGTAATGTAGATCAATGGAATATTGATTATATTCGTTTAGACATCAACAGATCAATTGATGATATCTATCCCAATGATATTGCATTTGTTGCTCCAACAACTTCTTGTATAACTCCTTATCAAGCTGTACCATGGAGTCATTTTCAATCTTCTATGATGAAAGAAAAATTTGAGAATAAAATGTCCAATTTATCTAATATTATTCGAAATGCCAGTTATAACTATTATGTTGTAAAAAATGATATTGAGAATATTTATGCTTACACATGTAATAATGAAAATATTGAGCCTTACTATAACAACGGTCTTCAGGATTATACATTTCATGCCAATCCAAACATTGAATTTACAATAACTCCCGATGGGGCAGATAGTGCCCAATTTACGATTACTCATATTCATAAGTTAGATGGAGCTATTGGAGATATGATTCCATTAAATGATACCATTAAATTTACTCAAACATTTACGAATTACTTTGCTTATGATGATGGAACTGCTGAAGCTGGATACTCCATTTACAATTCAAACATCAATCCAAATTCCTATATTGCGATGAAATATACATTACTTCATCCAGATACTTTGAGAGCTGTTAAAATTTGGTTTAATAAAACTTTAAATGATGTAAATGTAGTTCCATTTAAACTCATGGTTTGGGCACAAGGTATTAACAATAAACCGGGAGCACTTTTATATGAAATGGAATCTCAAACACCTTTGTATTCTGAAGATTTTCTTACTTTTGGTACCTATTATCTAGATCAAGCAGTCCCAGTTTCAGGTACTTTTTATATAGGAATATATCAGAACCATAATATTCAACTGAATATTGGATATGACCAAAACACAGATTCAAGAGCTTTTTTCACATACAAAACAGGAACAGTTTGGGAAGAACCTATTGTAAAAGGAACTCCAATGATTAGGGCTTATGTAGGAGAATATATGGAACCAACAACTATAAATGTACAAGAAAAACTGAATGTTACATTGTATCCTAATCCTGCAAATGATTATATAAATGTATATATAGAAGATAATAATGTTAGTAAAAAAATATTTTTTTCAATTTATGATATTTATGGTAAAAATGTATTAAATTTACCGATTGAAAGTGAACTGACAACAATATCTATTGCAAACCTATCTAACGGCATTTATATAGCAAGGATTATAAGCGATAATATGGAAAATAGATCAGTAAAATTTATAAAACAATAAACGGAGGATGAATATTAAATTAGAAAAGCCATTGGTTTTCTTTGACTTAGAAACTACAGGTCTCAATATTAGTAAAGATAGAATTATTGAAATTTCATTGCTTAAAATCATGGAAGATGGTACTGAAATTTCAAAAACTTGGTTGGTTAATCCTGAGATACCGATTTCCGAAGAAGCTTTTGCTATACATGGAATATCTAATGAAGATGTCAAAAAATCGCCCATTTTCGCAGAAATTGCTGCGGAAATACAACTTTTTTTGCAAAATTGTGACTTAGCAGGGTACAATTCAAATAAATTTGATCTTCCACTTTTGATGGAAGAGTTTTTAAGAGTGGAAATTGATTTTGATCTAAGAGGAATCCGTTTTATTGATGTTCAGAATATTTTTCATAAAATGGAACCCCGCACCTTAGCTGCAGCTCATAAATTTTACTGTAAAACTGAAATGGAAAATGCTCACCAAGCTGAAGCGGATACCAGAGCTACTTATAATGTGCTAATGGGTCAATTGGATGCGTATCTAGGCTCTCAATATGAAGATAAAAAAACTGGGATAACGACTACTTTCTCTAACGATGTAAAAATGTTGAGTCAATTTTCATCAGATAATCGGAATGTTGATTTTGCAGGACAAATTTTGTTAAATGATCAAGATGAAGAGATCTTTAATTTTGGCAAACATAAAGGGAAATCTGTACGTTCGATTTTTACTGTTGAACCGGCTTATTATGATTGGATGATGAAATCCGATTTTCCTCTTTATACTAAGAAAGTGATTACCAGAATTTTGAATGAAGTTAAATTTGAAAATCTTCAAAATAAGTTTAAAAAATAGATTATGGAAACAAAACAAATCATCATTTTTTTAATCATTATTGCGGTATATCTTTTCAAAGTGATTCGGAAAGCCAATGCTAAAAAGATTGAAAATCAACAGAATACAGAACCTGAAAGAAGTAATGTTGATGAAGAATATGAATATACAGATCGAGAAACAAAAACGTATAGAGATATAACCTATGAGTCGTATGAAGATATAGATTATTCACAGATGCTGAAAAATAAGAAAATAATTGCGGAATCTCTCGAAACGAACTCTTTAGAAGGGGAAAGTTATGAAAAAATCCCCCCCCAAAAAATCGACTCAAGATCTTCCAAAAAAACCATACAACATATTGATAATGAAATAGATGAAGGGATTGAAATTAGCACTGAAATTGATGAGATTAAAAGAGGGTTTATATATAGTGAAATCCTAAAAAGAAAATATAATTAATTGAATACAAAATATTTATTAAATTTTTATGGGTAAATAATATAAAGTTAACTAAATTTTTTATAACTTTACGCCCCAAAAAAATAGGCAAAAAAATATGTTAAATATAAATTAAAGGCTATGATTAAAAAATTACTTTTTACACTTAGTGTGATCATCCTTGCAAGCAATCTTTTGAATGCCCAAAGTACCTTGAAAGGTAAAGTGAGTGATCCAACCGGAGCGCCTCAACCTTATATCCAAATTCGATTGGAAAAAGAGGGAGCTGCTGTAAACGGTACAAACTCTGATGACAAAGGAGAATATCAACTATTTGGTATTCCTGCAGGTACTTACGATTTGGTAATCGGAGGTGCAGGTCTTTGTCCATATACAACTAAAATATCGGGCATTAAAATTGATGGATCAAAAGTAGCTTTTCAAGATGCTGTAATTGATTGTGCAAATATGCTTGAACCAGTTGTAGTAACCGCAAAACAAGAGTTATTCGACAAGGATAATTCAAAATCCAGTTCAAGTATTAGTAAAGAAGATTTGAATAGAACACCAGGTAGAAGTATCGGTGCTGCTATTAGTGCGACTGAAGGTACTGCAACTGATGCTGCTGGAAATACTACTGTTCGTGGTAATCGTGGTGATGGACAACAAACCATTATTGACGGTGTTCGTGTTAGAGGAGGAAGTTCAGTTTCTATGAGTTCTGTTGAAGGAGTTGAATTGATTCAAGGGGGGATTCCTGCAGAATATGGTGATGGAACCAGTTTTACTGTCATTACAACCAGAGGTGCAGCTAAAGAATTTTCAGGATCTGCTGAAGTTAGAGGATCTGTTGATGGATACAACAATTTCTTGGCGGCCTTCAATCTTTCAGGACCATTGGTAAGAGGAGAAAAAAAGGATTATCCATCCAAAGCAGGTTTTTTAATCAGTGCTGAAGCATACTATAATCAAGATGGATCACCATCAAGAGGAGGTACATGGAGAGCTACTGATGAAGCAATTGAAAAACTTAAATTAAATCCTCTTCGTTATGATAATCTTCAACTTGGAGCAAACTATTCTAATGGGGAATATTTAACTTCTGAAAACTTCTACAAACAAAGAGTAAGACAAAATGCTGAATCTTACGGTTTTGTTATGCAAGGTAAAGTGGATATCATGGGTGGAGGTAAATTCCCTAGTGGTGTTCCAAAAAATACACTTCGTTTAACTTTAAGCGGATCTTACCAATATGGTTTTGGTAAAGATTGGGGACTATATAATTCTATGTTTGATAATGCAAACAATGGTATCAATGAAAGTTCAACTCTTCGTTTATCTGCTAGACTGAACCACAGAGTAAAATCTTCAAATACTTCAGATACTTCTAAAAACGAACTTATTAAAAATATCATGTATGATATTAATGTGAACTATACATTGATTACAGCTGTAGAACAAGATGAACGTTTTAAAGATAATTTCTTCAAATATGGTCATATTGGTAAATTTACTACTAAACGCGCAAAAATATACAACAGAGAAGATATCGTTATTGATAGTGTAAGATACATAGACATGATGGTTTTAAAAACTGTTTATGATTCTGTAGTTACTTTTGATGGATCAAATTCATCAAATCCTGACTTAGCATGGTATACTCAAAATTTTGTGGATACATATTCTCCAGATTACTTCAATGATTATTATGGTACTATGATTCCTTATAACCTCACACTTTATTCTTCTTTTGGCGCGTTAAGAAATGGCGATGCTCCTTCAAAAATTTATGGATTATATGCTATGCCTGGTTCTGTTACAACAAATTACGGTAAAACTCGTAACTCTAGTTTAGGAGCCAAAGCTAGTGTGGCCATGAACATCGGAAACCATGAGTTAAAATTAGGATTCGAACTTGAAAAATTAACTTATAGATCCTGGAGTCTTGCTCCTTATAGTTTATGGACTATAATGAGACAAAAACAAAACTTCCATATCAGTCAGTTAGATGTTAATAATCCTTTTACAATAGGTTTAGATCATTTCGATCCAAGTGTAAGCGATACAATTGAATTCAACCAATTAATCAATTTAGCTGACCAATCTTCTTTTGACAAAAATTTACGTATTAAATTAGGATTAGATCCTAATGGAAGTGATTGGTTAGATATCGACAGCTATGATCCAAGTCTTTTCGAAATTGGAATGTTCTCAGCTGACGAATTATTGATTGGTATTAATGGTCCTATGGTTGCTTATTATGGATATGATTACACCGGATCAACTCTTACTAAGAAAAAAACTAGTATTACCGATTTCTTTGATGGTGAAACTGATGGAAATGGCAATAAAGTTTTCAATTATAATATTGGAGCATACGAACCAATCTATATGGCATTTTACTTACAAGATAAATTCTCTATTAACAATTTGATTTTTAATATTGGTTTACGTGTTGACCGTTTTGACGCTAATCAACAAGTGTTGAAAGATCCATATTTATTCCGTGAAGCACATACCGTTGGAACACTTAAATCTGGGGAATTCGGATTTTCTGATGACAGATTCGTAGCTAACGCTGATGATAGTTGGGTTGTTTATGTTAATGAAAAAGGAAAAACTGCTGATGGAAATACCCAAACTATTATTGGATATCGTGATGGAAGTACTTGGTATGATATAAATGGACAACAAATTACAGACCCAACAACTTTGTTAGGTGCAACTGGTGGTCCTGTTTTAGTTGATGAAATCGACGAAACTGCTATTTCTAAAGTTAGCGGTAAAGCATTTGAAGATTATGTTCCACAATGGTCTATTATGCCTCGATTGTCTTTCTCTTTCCCAGTAGGGGAAACTTCATTATTCTATGCTCACTATAATGTAATTACTTATCGTCCAACTAATTTACAATTAAATCCTGTTAGCTACTTATTTATTGAAAAATTTGGATCAAACTCCGATAATTCTGTAAACAATCCTAACTTAAAACCTCAAAAGAGTATTGACTATGAAATCGGTTTCCGTCAAAAGTTAAACGATTTCTCAGCAATCAGCTTAGCAGCATACTACTCAGAAAAACGTGATCAAATTCAATCTTACCGTTTCACTGGTGCATATCCTAGTACTTATTATTCATTCGATAATATCGACTTTGGTACTGTTCAAGGTTTTACACTTGGTTATAATTTGAGAAGCGGAAAAAATATCACTTTAAGAGCTAACTATACTTTACAATTTGCAAAAGGTACAGGTTCTTCTGCTGGATCTAACTTAGCAATCATTGCATCTGGTCAACCAAACTTAAGAACTTTAACAAACTTAAGCTTCGACCAACGTCACAGAATGAGTGCAACTATTGACTATAGATTTGGTATGGGAAGTGATTATAATGGTCCAATTTCGAAAAGAGCTTCGAAAGATGGCAAAACTATTAAAGAAACAAGATGGTTCGAAAATACAGGTGTAACCTTACTTTTCTCTGCCGGTTCTGGTATGCCTTACAGCAGATCAAGCAAAGCTTATTCTCTTTACGGATTAGGTGGTAAATCTCAATTATCTGGTTCTATCAATGGTTCAAATAGACCTTGGATTTTCCAATGTGACTTAAGAGTAGATAAAACTTTTATTATGTATTTAGGAAAAGAGACTAAAGATGGTAAAGAAGTAAAAGGAAAACCAAGTCAATTAACAGTTTATCTTGATATAGCTAACATTTTCAACTTTAAAAATGTTGTTAATGTATATGATTATACAGGAAATCCTGAAGATGATGGTGTTCTAGCTTCTGAACAATTCCAACAATTAATTAATAGTCAAATTTATGTTGATTCATTTATTAATTACTACAATATGGCTATGCGCAATCCATACAATTATAGTTCTCCAACTACAGTAAGTCTTGGAATTCAATTTGGATTTTAATATCATAGATTATAACGAAAAATAAAAACATTATGAATAATAAAAACAAAATTTTAGTTTTAATTACACTACTGGTTTTATTGAGTGCTCCATCTCTTTTTGCAAGAAAATATGTTGGAACAATTCAAGCACCGGTACAAAAAGAATCTGCTACTTGTTTGCCAGCTACCAATTCCAATCAGCTTACCATAAATAATGTAAGAGCTTATGTAGAAACAAACGGTACGATGTGGTTCAAAGAAATTGCACAATATGAAGTTCCTAGAGGTTCAGGTAAAACATCCATGTTTGCTGCAGCTCTTTGGATTGGAGGTCGTGACGTGAGCGGTCAGCTAAGATTAGCTGCTGTTAGATTCCGTCAAAATGGGGATGACTATTGGACTGGACCACTAACTATTGAAGGTGCTTCCATTAATCAACAAACTTGTAGTAAATATGACAAACACTTCAAAATCACTAGAGCTGAAGTTGAAGCACATATAGCAGCTCATGCTACAAACGACCCTACATATACAACTCCAGCAAGTATTACCCAATGGCCAGCTCATGGAGAAAATGGTCAATCTTACTACTTAGCTCCTTTTAAAGATGTTAACGAAGATGGTGTTTACGATTATAATGATGGAGACTATCCTTATTATGATCTGGAAAATGAACTTTGCCCTTGGACACCAGAAAATATTGCTTTGGCTGCTCAGGACTTATTACCATGGACTCCTGAAAGAACTTGGATTCAAAGTAACTATGGTTATGACAATAAAATGATTTATGCTGACCATGTATTAAAAGGTGATGAAACTTTATTCTGGATTTTTAATGATAAAGGCGGTCCTCACACTGAATCACAAGGGGATCCAATCGGTCTTGAAATTCGTGGACAAGCATTCGCTTTTGCAACTAATGATGAGTTGAATAATATGACTTTCTACTCTTATGAAATTATTAACCGTTCAACTTTTGCATTAACAAATACATTTTTTTCTCAATGGGTTGACCCAGATTTAGGATTTGCTGAAGATGACTTCGTAGGTTGTGACGTTTTAAGAGGTTTAGGATATTGTTATAATGGAAAAGAGGTTGATGGACAAGGTTTAGCTCAACACTATGGTGCTCAACCACCAGCAGTTGGCGTTGACTTTTTCCAAGGACCTTATATTGATCCAGATGATAGAGATAATCCAAGATTCTTTAGAGATTCTATTGGGAGTACAGGCTATTGTGATAAATTTGTTAATAGTACTGAAATTACTGGTTTTCCAAGTGACCAAATGGCTATCAACGGTGTTAACTTTGGTGATAATATCATAGATAACGAACGTTTTGGTATGAGAAGATTTGTATACCATGACAATAACAATACTCCTCGTGGCGACCCGGATGTTGCTTTTGAATACTACAATTTACTTCAGGGTATTTGGAAAGATGGAACAAGAATGCAATGGGGTCAAAATGCATATAGAACCGGTGGTGTTGAGTGTGATTTTATGTTCCCAGGTGATTCAGACCCTTGTAAATGGGGAACTGCTGGAATAACTCCTGCCGCAATAGCAGGTGGTGATGGAACTTGGACAGAAAGTAATGTGGGAAATGCTCCTTACGATCGTAGATTTATGCAATCTGCAGGACCTTTCACTTTAAAAGCTGGTGCTGTTAACTATATTACAGTTGGTATTCCATGGGCAAGAGCCTCTCAAGGTGGAGCTTGGGCTTCAGTTGAATTATTGAAAATTGCAGATGATAAATGTCAAGCTCTATTTGAAAACTGTTTTAAAGTTTTGGATGGACCAGATGCTCCAGATTTGACCATAAGAGAATTAAATCAAGAGTTGATTCTTTATATCACTAATGATGATCCATTGAGTAATAACTATCTAGAACAATACGAAGAAACAGATACTCAAATTCCTGACAATATTCCTGGAACAACTACTCCTGCTGACAAAAAATACCGTTTTGAAGGATATCAAATATTCCAATTAAAAGATAAAGATATCAATATTTCTGATATTAATAATACAGATAAAGCACGTATAGTTGCTCAGTGTGATATTGAAAATATTAGAGAAAATGGTTCTTCTATTGGTCAGCTCATCAATTGGGAATACAATGATGCTCTTGGAACTTCTGTACCAGTGGAAAAAGTAAATGGTTCAAATACCGGAATTTTCCATACTTTAAAGGTTACTGAAGATGCTTTCGCAACAGGTTCAAAAACATTAGTAAATTATAAAACTTATTATTTCATTGTAATAGCTTATGCATACAATGAATTTGCTCCATATTCAATTAATCCAGACATTACCAATGGCTTATATGGTCAAAAAACGGTTTATTTAGCAGGTAGAAAAGCTGCAGGTGGTAAATCAATTAAACCGATTTCTGCTATTCCTCACCCTTCAACTTCTCATAATGAAGGTACAGTTTTAAATTCACAATATGGAACTACTCCTCTTATTACTAGAATTCAAGGTCAAGGTAATGGTGGCAATTTTGTTGACTTGACAGATGAGACTGTTAGTAAAATTATGAATGGTGGTGATAACAATAACTGGTCTGTTAATAACGTGACTTACAAAAACAATGCAGGTCCTCTTTCAATTAGCGTAATTGACCCGCTTAAAGTCCAACCACTTGATTATATTATTAAATTTGTTGAACCTGATAGTCAAGATGTTGAAGTTTCTGAAAATGCAACTTGGGTTTTGGAATTTGATGAAACAGTAACAGATCAACAAATCATAGACCTTGGATATAAAAACCTAGATGGAACTGCTCAAAGAGCTATACCATCACAAAAATCAATTTCTGCTACTAACGAACAGTTATTCTTACCACTTGGTATTGCAGTTTCTATTAAAAACACTGATTACCAAATTCATCAAGATGAAGTAAGTGAATGGCTAGAAGCTAGTACAGCTGGTTTAAACTATAGAAATAAATATTTGTATGGAACAGTTGATTATATTGGTTCTAGTATTGAGTACACGGATTCTTCCAAACCTTGGTTATGGGGTGTTGAAGATACAGAAGGAAATTTCCCTTCAAACTGGATCAGAAGTGGAGTTCAGGCTATAGGCCCTTGGAGCGATGATACTGCTCAAGATGGCGACCAAGATGAGTATACTAAATGGAAACAAAATGACATGCATATTCCGGTTAATATTAATGATGATGGTAGAGCTACAAGAGCATGGAAAGATCCAATTGGTCAGTTTGAAAATATAGTAGGAAGAACATGGGCTCCTTACGTTTTATCTTCTCCTTATGATGGAGGTCCTCAAGCAAAATATGTAACTCCTGATGATCCAGATATTGAACCATCTCAACCTTATTTCACATTCTGGCTATTATCTGCTTCTCCTAACTGTCCTGGTTACAACTTTACAATGACTAATCAATATTCAGTTGACATTGTTTTGACTCCTGATAAATCAAAATGGACAAGATGTGTGGTTCTTGAAGCTTGTGATGATAAAACAAATTCTATCGGTAATGCATTACGTCATGAACCTAGAAAATCTCAATCTGTTGATAAAAATGGTAATCCAGACGGAACAGGAACAGGTATGGGTTGGTTCCCAGGTTATGCAATCAATGTGGAAACAGGTGAACGTTTAAATATTATGTTTACTGAAGATTCTTCTATGCCAGAAAATAATGGTGATGATATGTTATTCAATCCAAGTAGCGTTTATGCAGTTAATCCAGAAGGCGAAGCTATCAATGAAGCAACTTATAACTTTTATAGAGAAGCATTTGCCGCATCCGGTGGAGATCCTCAATATGATGCAAAAATTGTTTGGGGTGGTAAACACTTCATTTATGTCATGAATAGTGTTGGTAATACAGCATCTTCAATTTTTAAATTTGGCTCTAGAACAAGAAACTGGAATGATGATGGTAACATCGTAAGCAGTAACTCTCAAAATAATGGTGGTTACTTCACAGGTTCAGATAATAGTAGCTACGCATGGTATGATTGCGGTGCTTATGACGAAGGAAAATGGGTAAAAGCAAAATTTGATCAATTTGTTGGATTAAATAATGATGATCCTAGTGCAACAGTTTACAACAGACGTCGTCAGTTGAAAATGCAATTGTTCAATAACGTAATGTGGACAAGTATCCCAATGCCTGCTCCTTACCAAGAAAACAATTGGTTATCAAATGATGCTAAGGTTAAAATTCGCGTTTCTCGTCCTTATTTAAGATTCTCTTCACGTTGGTTATCTGATCAAAATACTGTAGAAACTTTACCAAATAAAGGGTACCCAATGTATTCATTTACAACTAAAAATATTGCTCCTACTACTAAGGAAGTTACAACACATACATCAATCCTTGATAATATCAATATTGTTCCAAATCCTTATTATGGATTCTCTGCTTATGAATCTACAGCACTTGAAACTTATGTTAAAATTACTAATCTTCCAGAAAAGTGCGATATTTCAATATTTACAGTAAGTGGAACATTAGTTAAAAGAATTTCTAAAGGGGATGCTGAGTCAACTTTCGTAACTTGGGATCTAAAAAATGATGCAGCAATTCCAGTAGCGGGTGGTATTTACATTATCCATATCAATGCACCTAATATTGGTGAAAGAACATTGAAATTCTTCTGTGCTATGCGTCCAACTGACTTAAATGCATTCTAATTATTAATTTGGTAACGTAAAAATTGAAATTTATGAAGAATATAACAAAAACAATAGTAATTTGTATATTAATCGGTATATTTTCGGCAAACTTCTTCAGTTTTGCCGGAAATAGAGACCGTTCAGGTCAAGCAGGTGCTCAACACTTGTTGATAGACCCATGGGCAAGAACCAATGGTTGGGGAAGCGCCGGCGTTGCTGAAGTTAGAGGATTAGAATCTATCTATTCTAATGTTGCCGGTATCTCGTTTATTAATAAAACGGAAGCTGCTATGACTAGAACTCAATATTTGTCTGGTTCTGGAGCTGGAATATCTATCAATGCTTTTGGTATTGTAACCAATCTTAAAAGTAAAGGAAAAAGTTTAGGAACTCTGGGAATATCTATGTTTAATATGGGATTCGGAGATATTCCTGTTACTACTGTTGATCAACCAGATGGTACGTCTGCAATTTTTTCACCAAGATTAAACTATATTGGGTTGTACTACGCTTATAGATTTAATCAATATATCCGTGGTGGTGTTGGTATCAAGATTGTTAACGAATCTATTTCAGACTTAGTCTCTACTGGTATAGCAATCGATGCGGGTGTTCAATATGTATCAGGTCCATTCGAAAACTTTAAAATTGGTGTAACTCTTAAAAATTTAGGTATGCCAACTAGTTATAGTGGTGATGGTATCTCTTTTAGAGCTAACCCTGTTAACTCTGATGTTGAACTTACCGTTGAAACTAGATCTGCTGAAGCTGTATTACCTGCTTGTTTAGTCCTTGGTACTTCTTACGACTTCCTTTTCTTTGGTGAAGAATATGCAAGTATGTCAACTAAAGAAAAATCTGATGAAGGTTTAACACGTATTAATGCAATTCATAGAATTACATTAGCTGGTTCTTTTACAGCTAACGCTTATTCTAATGATATTTTTGCTCTTGGAGTTGAATACGGATATCAACAATATGTTATGTTCCGTGCAGGATATACTTACGAAAGTGGTCAGTTTGACTTAACTACAAGCAATACATTCTATTCAGGACCATCTGCAGGTGTTACTTTTGGTATTCCTTTAGCAACCGATTCTAAAACAAAAGAAATTAAATCTATCTTGTTCTTAGATTATGGATATCGTTTTACAAACAGATGGAAAGGTAATCACTATATTGGTCTTAAATTAAGCTTATAGTATTTTTCTTCCTTTTCATAAAATCAAATTAAGGAGGCTTTTTTATGAAGCCTCTTTAATTTCTTTATAAACCAACAGTTTTTTAAATATCATGAATCAAATTGTTTATTACTCAACAGAAAGTTTAGAAGCATTAAAAAATGAACTAATTGAATTGGAAACAGTTCAAAGACCCAAAATTTCTGCCGCAATAGCTGAAGCTAGAGATAAAGGAGATTTATCAGAAAACGCTGAATATGATGCTGCCAAAGAAGCTCAAGGTCTATTAGAACTTAAGATTTCTAAAATGAAACAGATCCTGTCTAATGCAAGAATTCTAGACGAGTCAAAAATTGATACTTCAAAAATTTTACTTTATTCAAAAGTAAAAATTAAAAATTTGAAAAACAATATGGAAATGAGTTATACGCTTGTTCCTGAATCCGAATCTGATTTAAAATCGGGTAAAGTTTCAGTAACTTCTCCCATTTCTAAAGGTCTTTTAGGTAAAGCAAAAGGCGATGTTGTATCAGTTCAAGCTCCTGCTGGTATTATGGAATTCGAAATTTTAGATGTATCAAGATAAATTATGGAAACTATTTTTACAAAAATTATTAAAGGTGAGATTCCTTGCTACAAAATTGCTGAAAATGATTCATTTTTCGCGTTTTTAGATATCTCTCCATTAGCTAAAGGTCACACTTTAGTTGTTCCTAAGATACAAAATGATTATATTTTCGACTTAGATGATGATCTGCTGGCTGAAATGATGGTCTTTTCAAAGAAGATTGCAAAAGCAATAGAAAAAAATGTCTCTTGTATGAGAATTGGTGTGGCTGTAATTGGATTAGAAGTACCTCATACTCATATTCATCTTGTTCCAATTAACCAAGTTGGAGATCTTGATTTTAAAAAACCAAGACCAGAAGTTTCAAAAGAAGAAATGGCAGAACTTACCAAAAAAATTGCTTCTTCGATTGAATTTTAATTCAAAAATTATGAAAACTTTAAACGAATCTCAAGTTAAAAAACTTGAAATTGATAAACCGGATTTTTCTAAAAAATTATATAACATCATTTACCAAAATGAAGTATATGGTTCTCTTATGGAAATTGACGAAAGAGGTTCACTAGCTGAAATTACAACACAAAAAGCTACATACTCTGTTAAAAGATTGGGATTTTTTAATCCTTATATCACTATTAGAAAAGGAAAATTTGAGACTAATGAAGCAATATCTTACCTCAATATTAGAGGGGAAACTGCTATTACTTTGGAAAATGAAACATTCTTTTTTAAAATTCAAAATTTTTGGAAAAATCAATGGTGTTGGACTAATGAAAAACATCAGGTTATAATCACTTTTAAACCGATCATTTCAGGAACAGTAAAAGGAGATATTGAAATCTCTAAAGAAGCACTCCATTATAATCAATTGGAATTATTAGCTTTGTTAGGTGTCTATTTTATGATCAAATATCAAAGCGAAATTGAAAACTAATACAAAATAATATTCATGAAAAAATCAATTCAAGATTTAGAGTCTATTGCAGCACAGGTTAGAAGAGACATTATAAGAATGGTTCATAATGCTAAATCAGGACATCCGGGTGGATCATTAGGTTGTGCAGATATACTAACAGCTCTCTTTTTCGAAATATTAAATATTAATCCAACCCATTTTACAAATGAAGGTAAAAATGAAGATATGTTTTTCCTTTCTAATGGCCATATTTCACCTGTTTTATATAGTGTTTTAGCCAGAAGAGGTTATTTCCCTATTGAAGAATTAGTCACATTTAGAAAGTTAGGATCAAGACTTCAAGGACATCCATCTCCATCTCATCATCTTCCTGGTATTAGAGTGGCTTCAGGTTCACTTGGACAAGGATTGTCCGTTTCCCTTGGCGCTGCATTGGCTAAAAAAGCAAATAATGATAATTCTATTATTTATGTCTTAACCGGTGATGGCGAATTACAAGAAGGACAAAACTGGGAAGCCTTAATGTTCGCAGCTTCTCATAAAGTGGATAACATTATTGCCATAGTTGATTATAATAAAAAACAAATTGATGGAGCAACAGACGATGTGTGTTCTTTAGGAGATCTAAATGCCAAATTAAGTGCTTTTGGTTGGACTGTGCTGACTTCTAATGGAAATGTTATGCAAGAGGTTGTCCAAACCTTAAATGAAGCTAAAACCCAGTTAAATCGTCAAAAACCAGTAGTTATTCTAATGACAACTGAGATGGGAAAAGGGGTCGACTTTATGATGGGAACACATAAATGGCACGGAACACCCCCTAATGACGAACAAGCCAATTCTGCTTTAAATCAATTACCTATTACTTTAGGAGATTTTTAACACCAGAAGTCGTGAAAATCATTTATAAATATATCATCAAAAGATTTATTGGACCATTCGTCCTGACTTTCTTTTTTGCTATATTTATTCTTTTAATGCAATACTTATGGAAATATGTTGATGACTTAGTAGGAAAAGGACTGGAAATAACTATTATCCTTGAACTACTTTTCTATGCATCTGCTACTTTCGTCGCCACAGCAGCACCTTTAGCTATATTACTATCGTCACTCATGACTTTCGGGAATTTAGGGGAACGATATGAGATTGTGGCCATTAAATCAGCGGGAATTCCAATTAGTAAACTGTTTATTCCATTATTACTCTTATCTTTTATTATAGGATGTGCAACATTTTGGTTTGCAAACAATGTTAGTCCTAAAGCTTTTCTGAAAAGCAGAACACTTTTGCTCGATATTAGAGATACAAAACCGGCACTTTCCATTGAAGAAGGTGTATTCTATGATGGGTTAGATAACTATGTAATCAGAATTGGAAAAAAAGGAAGGGATAATGCTTCCATTGAAGACGTAATTATCTATGACCATTCCAAAGGTCAAGGAAATACTACTGTAACTTATGCTAAGAAAGGGGAAATGAACATTACAGCAGATAAAAAGTATATGCTTTTTACCCTTTACGATGGATTCTATTGGGATGAAAGTCGAAATAGTACCAATAGTGGTACTTCAAAATCAAAATATCCTCTCATAAGAGCCATTTTCAAAAAACAATATAAAAGATTTGATATTTCATCTTTTCAGTTTCAAAAAACAGATCAAAGTTTTTATCAATCTAATAATCAATCATTACCCATTTCTGAATTAAGTATTAAAATTGATACCTTAAAAAAACAGATCAATATGATGGAGGAAGCACCATCGGTCAACTTCTTTTCAAATTTATATTTCTACAATAATATAATCAATATTGACGAAAATTTTAAAGGAACTTCCCATTTTCCTGTTTACTATACATTTGATAGTTTACCTCTACAAAAGAAAATTGAAGTGATGAACTTTGCCCAAATGGGAGCAGGTGGTTTTATTAACGCTGTTCGTTTTGCCTATGATGATATACAGTGGAGAAATTATAGCTTATGGTCTTTCCAAATTGAAGTTCATCGTAAGTTTACTTTAGCTGTTGCTTGCCTATTGTTTTTCTTTATAGGAGCACCTTTAGGATCAATCATCAGAAAAGGCGGAATTGCTATACCTTTGGTTGTGACAGTACTGTTTTTTATTTTCTATTTTGTAATATCTATTATTGGAGAAAAAATTGCCAAAGGTGATTTAATCCCAGTTTATATGGGAATGTGGTTTTCAACGGCTGTACTTTTACCAATTTGTGCTTTTCTTTCGTATAAAGCAACTATAGATTCATCTGTTTTGTCTATTGAAGAGATATCAAAGTGGTTTACAAAATTAAATATTTTTAGATTTTTTAAATCCAAAAAATCATAATGAAAATACTGCAATTATGTCATAAGCCCCCTTTCCCGTTACTTGATGGAGGATGTATTGCAATGAATAATATTGCAGCCGGACTCATGAAACAAGGACATGAAGTTAAAGTGATTGCCATTTCTACCCCTAAACATCCTGTAAATGACCTTGAGGCGTTTAAATTTTATAGAGAACAAACCCACTTTGAATCTGTATTTGTAGATACTACAATTACTTTTATGGGATTGATAAAATCATTTTTTAAAAATGAATCGTATCATATCAGCAGGTTTAATTCAAAACAATTTCATCAAAAATTAATTGAATTATTAACTCAGAATAGTTTTGATATTGTACAGATAGAATCAATATTTATGACACCCTATATTAACACAATCAGGACCTATTCAAATGCAAAGATTGTAATTAGATTACATAATATTGAACATCAAATTTGGCAACGTCTGATTCAAAATGAACCCAATTTATTGAAGAGAATTACTCTTAAATGGTTGTCGAGTACCTTGAAGAAATATGAGTTGTCCATATTTAAAAAGATCGATGGATTTATGGCTATATCTTCTGTTGATTATCATTTTTTTAATCAAAAAAATCCAAACATAAAAGGCAAAATTATACCTTTTGGAATTGATGTTGAAGATTATAAAGCAGATGATAACTATATACCTTCAGATATTCCTGAGTTATTTCATATTGGAAGTATGAATTGGCCTCCTAATATAGAAGGTATTGAATGGTTTATAGAGGATGTCTGGCCTTTGATACTTGGACAATATCCTTCAATCACTTTTACAATCGCAGGTAAAAATATTCCAGATCGATTCTATATTAAAAATAATGAAAATTTTAATGTTATAGGCGAAGTCCCAGATGCTAAACAATTTATGCTTTCCAAAGATGTAATGATTGTACCTCTCCTTTCTGGAAGTGGAATAAGAATCAAAATCATAGAGGGTATGGCTTTAGGAAAAACTATTATCACCACTTCAATTGGTGCAGAAGGTTTGGATATTAGTGACGGAGTCAATATTTTTATTGCAAATACCCCACATGAATTTTTGGAAAAGATAACTCAATGCGTTAATTCTCCAGAAATATGTAAAATCATTGGAGAAAATGCTAAAAACTATGTAGCGCTTCATCATCATAATAACACCATTTCAAATGAAATAATAAGCTTTTACAATGCGTTATTAAATTAATTTTTGCAAGTATGTCATTATTAGAAAATATAAATTACCCCTCTGATATCAAAAAACTACCCATTTCTGATTTGCCTCAGTTATGCAAAGAGTTAAGAGGTTTTATTATAGCTCAAACTGCAAAAAATCCAGGTCATCTTGGAGCAAGTTTAGGTACAGTCGAAATAACTGTTGCCATACATTACGTTTTTGATACTCCAAAAGATCAATTAATATGGGATGTAGGACACCAGGCTTATACGCACAAAATAATTACAGGTAGAAAAGATCTATTTAACACAAATAGAAAGTATAAGGGAATCAGTGGATTCCCTAAAATGTCTGAAAGTGAATATGATGCATTTGGAGCAGGTCACACTTCTGTATCCATATCTGCCTTACTTGGTATGGCTGTTGCAAATAGATTAAATGGAGCAAATGATATCAATCATGTTGCTGTTATTGGTGATGGTGCGATTGGCGGTGGCATGGCCTTTGAAGCCTTAAATCATGCAGGGGATACCAATGAGAATATTCTTATCATTCTGAATGATAATCATATAGCTATCGATGAAAGCACGGGTGCAATGAGTAAGTATTTGCTGGAAATAACTACATCCGAGTACTATATTAAGTTTAAAAAGAAACTTTGGCAAATTTTGACCATGAAGAAATATCGTCCTAATCTAATTACTAGATTTATTGGAGGTATTGCTAGGTTGATAAAAGGTAATATTGCTAAAGAAAGTAATCTTTTTTCCCATTTAGGCTTTAACTACTTTGGCCCTACAGATGGTCACGATGTGCAACTTTTAGTTCAAATTCTTTCGAAGTTGAAAAATATAAATGGTCCAAAGCTGTTTCATATCATCACAACTAAAGGTAAAGGGTTGCCTTATGCTGAACAGAATCAAGTGAAATACCATGCTCCGGGATTTTTTGATCCTGAAACTGGAGCGATCATTGAAAAAAAATCTGGACAAACACCCCCCAAATTTCAAGATGTTTTTGGAGAGTCTATTTTAGAACTAGCCTTGTTAGATCCCAAAGTAGTCGCAATCTCACCGGCTATGTTAACAGGAAGTTCTCTTACAATCATGAGAGATGTAATTCCGGAAAGAGTTTTTGATGTGGGTATTGCTGAACAACATGCTGTTACGTTCTCTGCCGGATTAGCAGTCTCAGGTTTGATCCCATTTTGTAATATTTATTCCTCATTTTTACAAAGAGGATACGATCAAATAATTCATGATGTAGCACTTCAAAAATTGCCTGTAATTTTATGTATTGATCGTGCAGGTGTTGTTGGTGAAGATGGCCCAACTCATCATGGTGCTTTTGATTTAGCTTACTTACGGGCTATTCCAAATATCATCGTGTCTTCTCCAAAAGATGAAATTGAATTAAGAAACTTAATGTTCACTGCTTATCAAAACAGAAAACTCCCATTTGCGATAAGATACCCTAGAGGAGCTGGCTCTTTGATGGATTGGAAGAAACCATTTCAAAAATTGGAAATTGGAAAAAGTGAATTGTTAGTGTCAGGAAAAAAATTGGCAATTCTGTCTTTAGGCCCTCTGACGGTAAATGCACAAAAAGCACTTGAATTATTAAAGAAAGAGGATATTTTTCCAACTCTAGTAAATGTAATTTTCCTAAAACCACTTGATAAAGAATTGCTTTATCAACTTGTTCAAACCCATGATCAATTTATAACAATTGAAGATGGAACTGAAAACGGTGGATTATATTCTGCTGTTTCTGAGTATTTAATCGAAACGAATAGTTGCAAAAAACTATATAAAATTGCCATTCCTGATCAATTTGTTGAACATGGTGATATTCCAAATCTTTATCATGATCTAGGTTTTGATGTTGAAAGTATGTCTCAATTTATAAAAAAATGTTATGGTTCAAATTAATGACTCATGGATTGAAATTATGTCTCCCGTTGGCTCCTATGAGGCATTAATGGCAGCCATTCACGCAGGAGCTGGTTCTGTTTATTTTGGAATCGGTAAAATGAATATGAGATCTAGATCGTCAGCTAATTTTGACCATGATGATCTGGAAAAAATTACTCAGATTTGTAAAAATAATAGAGTTAAATCGTATTTAACTGTTAATACAGTCGTCTATAATAACGAAATTGAAGATCTTAAATCATTATTAGATTGGGCCAAAAAATGTGAAGTTTCAGCAATCATAGCTTCAGATTTTGCTGTTTTAGAGTACGCTCAAAAAATCGGATTAGAGATTCATATTTCAACACAATGTAATATAACCAATATTGAAGCAGTTCGCTTTTTTTCGAGATATGCGGATGTCGTAGTTTTAGCTCGTGAAACAGAATTGTCTCAAGTGGCAGAAATCTCTAGGAAAATTAAAGAAGATAATATTTGCGGTCCATCCGGAAAACCTGTTGCTGTTGAAATGTTTATCCATGGAGCTCTTTGTATGGCTGTTTCGGGAAAATGTTATTTGAGCCTCGATAATTTTAACTATTCTGCTAATAGAGGAGCTTGTCTTCAACCTTGTCGAAGAGGGTACAAAGTACAAGATTTAGACAATGAAGTGGAATTAGCTATTGAAAATCAGTATATTATGTCTCCCAAAGATTTGTGTACCATCTCTTTCTTAGATAAAATCATAAAAGCAGGTGTCACCGTATTAAAAATCGAAGGAAGAGGGAGATCTCCGGAATATGTGAAAACGGTCACTCAGTGCTATCAGGAAGCGTTATTGGCAATCGCAAATCAAACATACACTTTGGAAAAAATTGAAACCTGGACAAATCGATTGAGGAGTGTGTATAATAGAGATTTTTGGGATGGATATTACCTCGGCCGAAAAATGGGAGAGTGGACTCAACGATATGGATCTCAAGCAACGAGAGTTAAACAATATGTTGGAAAAGTCACCAACTATTTTTCAAAACTCCAGGTTGCTGAAGTGTTAATTGAAACTAGTGAATTGAATCTGCAAGATGAGATTTTAATCATTGGGCCAACAACCGGTGTTTATGAAAACACACTAGATGAAATTCGGGTAAACCTGGAAAAAGTGACCAATAGCCAAAAAGGTGATTTATGCTCTATTCCGGTTTTGGAAACAGTGAGGAAAAATGATAAAGTTTATAAGTGGGTCACTCAAATGGATGAATTTTAATTATTTATAAAATTCCTCAACCCTTTCAAAAGCTAATTTTGAACCAATTACAGACATAGGTAAACCTGCCCCTGGAACAGTTGATGCTCCTACGTAAAATACATTTTCAAAGTTTTTATCCTTGTTGCTTGGTCTTAAACCACCTATTTGAAAGATATTATGGGATAATCCCAATCCACTTCCATAATGTAATCGGAATTGTTCTTGCCATTCTATGGGTGTATAAATGGTTTTACTAATGATCCTCTTATTGATGTCAATACCAATTCTTTCTGAAAAATCATCAATGATACTTTGAACTACGATCTCTTTATCATTCCAATCCTTTTTATATTGTAATGAAGGAACCGGACAAACAAAAAACAAACTTTCACAACCTGCTGGAGCGCAATCTTCATTGTATTTTGAAACTACATTTACATAGTAATAAGGTTTTTCTATAACACCGGGATCTCTGAGAACATGTTTTGCATATTCATTAAAATTCCTTCCCAAATAATAATTATGATGATTAACTGACTCCAATTTACCTTCAATTCCAAGATAAAAAGTAAGATAACCCATAGTCCATGTTTTTTTGGAAAGTTTTTCAAATGAGTACTTTGGATTTTTCAATACAGTTCCTCTAAACAAAGCAGCATCTGAATTAACAACATAAACGTCAGTATTCCATTTTTTGCCGTTTTGATCAATAAATGCCGTTATCTTCTTTCCATCAGACTCATAATTCACGACTTCAGTCTCATAGTGAATTTTTACATTCTCTTTTTCAAGTTCATTTACTAAACCTTCGACTATCTTATACATTCCACCCTTTACATTGTAATATCCATCATGTTGGAATTCAATATGAGATAATAAAGTGTATATAGCAGGAGTATCAAATGGTGTTCTCCCTAGGAAAAATGAAACTAATGAAACAATTTGTTGCGCTTCTTTGGAATCAAAATAACGAATCACCTGATCCCAAAATGTACGCCATAATTTGGGTACATGATAAGGATTTACTTTGAGCAAAGTTTGAACATAATGGAAGAGTGAATTGAAATTTTGTTTAATAACAATTTTAGCAGTATCGTCGTATGTTTTGGCACACTCCTTCAAGTATTTTTGAAATTTTTCTTTAAAATGGGGCTCATAAGGTTCAAATTGTGCGGCAAGTTTATCAATATCTTTATATAAAAAGAAATTTTGTTCACTACCTTTAAAGTTTACTGTATATAAAGGATCTAATTCAATAAACTCAAAGGGTATATCTATACCACATTCATCGGCAAACTCTTTAAATTCATAAGACATGCTAAAAAAACTAGGCCCAATATCAAAAGTAAATCCATCTTTTTTAATCTGATTTAACCTTCCTCCAGGTTGTTTGTTTTTTTCTAAAATCGTAACTTGATACCCTTTTTTTGCTAGGCGAAGAGCTGTGCATAATCCCCCTATTCCTGCTCCGATAATGATTATATTTTTATTTTCCATTTTTAATTTGTTTATTTAATTCCGGTAATAGTTTATTTTTAACCCATGTGAAATTAGGCTCAATTTTCAAAATATTTTCATAATATTTTTTGGCTTCCTGCAACTTTCCTAATGCTGTATAAGATTTGGCAATAGAGACTAATATGCTGAGATAATTCCAATCATTTTTATGCTTAAAATAATCATTCTCAATGAGTTTATTAGCTTGACCATAAAAGTTGATTGCTTTATACTTATCTCCTCCAAATCTGGGAGGTTTGTAAAATTCAATATTTCCCATTTGCAGATATCCAAAGTAGTTGTTTTTGTTTAATGAGATAGCCTTCTCTACATGTTTAATACTCCTGGAACCAAAAAAGATAACTTTAATCGGATTTAATGCAATATTATATCCATTAAAAGCACCCTGATATGCATTTACTAAAGAGAGATTCACTTTATTCTTTTCCAATTCAGAAGCCATGTTCTCTGCAATGTCTAAGTATTTCCTTGCTTCCGGTTTTCTTTCATTTCCTATACACCACCCAATATAACCATATAAATAATTAAGCAATTCAAACTTGAAATCAGTATTAGCGTTTTTTACCTGTAACATTTGGTCAACTGTTGCCTTCCAGGATGTCATATCCCCTTTGAGATATGAATCATAAATTTTTTGTTTGTATTGAGTTTGGGCCTGTATTGATATTGAAAACAAATAAAATATGATTAAGAGATAGATCTTCCTTTCCATTGTTGTGTCTTAGTAAATTTGGAATAAATTGAAAAAATTAATATTATTAACATCGTAAAATGTTGAGATAAAGTATATAAAAGGTTTAACGCAACATTCTGTTTGGATGTTAATGAGAAAAAAATCTTAGTTAAAATAAAAAATGTAAAAAACAGGATGATTTCATTCATTGTTCCAAAAATGGGAACCAGAAATAAGGAAAGGGTTGTTAGTCCCCAAAATAAAAACGCCAATAAATAAGAATTACCAAAAAATGTAACCATGTTTTTACTAAAACCCATAATCCCTTCCTGATAACTTTGGTACATTCTACATCTGATCTCTTGAATACCGGTGATACACGCTGTGTTGATTTTGGACTTTTTAAAGTTTTGTGCGATTCGTATATCTTCTACCTTATTTTTCTTAACTTTTTCATGCGGTTTTTCTTGTTTATAAATCGATGCATCAAATAGCATAAATTGTCCATTTGCAGCTGCTAATGAGGCATATTTGGATTTTAATACTAATGGCAATGGCAATAAGGTGACTAATATATAATGCATTAAGGGAACTGTATTATATTCTCCAATAGTCAGCATTTCTTGTGCAGGGAATATGGAAAGCAACCCTAAATGTTGTTTTTGTGAATAAATCATTGTTTTTTCTACTAATGTTTTTTCTACGCGAACATCAGCGTCAAGGAATAGAAAAAATTCACCATTCGCTGTTTGAGCTAATTGATGACAAGCCCAGTTTTTTCCTAACCAATCAGATGGAAGATCTTCAGAATCAATCAGATGAATTCTAGAATCTTTTTGGATTTCTTTTATAATTACGTCTCTTGTATTATCTTCTGAATGGTCATTACAAATGATGATCTCTAAATTGGGATAGCTTTGAGCAGTAAGATCTTGAAGTAAATTCTGAATATTTTTACCTTCATTTCTGGCAGGGATCAAAATGGAGACCAATGGAGAACCCATCAATGGTCCGGTTTTTAAAGTTGGTCGAAACAAAAAATTAATTAGTACAACCAGGAGTTGGATTAAGGAAAAAGCAATAAAGAGTAAGATAAGGTAGTAAATCACTGAAATTTTTGTTTTTGAATGAATAATTTCTCTTGATAAAATTGGTTGTATGCCTCTTCCAATTGATTTGAATCAAGATTCAATAAAACCAATTCTTTATAATACAAAAATAAAGTTGGTTTTACATTAGAAAAATAGTCTACAAAATTAGCAATCATCATGATTCTACATGGTGGACTTTTTTTCAAAATAGTTGAGATCCCTTTTTCAAATTCAAATGTTTCTTTGTACAATGATTCTATTCTCCCTTGAGGAAACAGAAGAACCATAGAATCGCTGTTTTGAAGTATTTCTTGCGTATAATTTAATGATTCTAAAATCGTTCTGGATTTTTTATTTATGGAATAACCCCCTGCATATTTTAGAAAAATGTTTTTCTTTAACTCCTCCTCTAACATCATAAAATAGAACTTTTTTCGAACAATTTTTTGTCTGAAATAAACTACCCAAAATCCATCCCACCAACTTATGTGATTGGCTATAATAACGAGAGGTAAATCTTTCTCAATATAATCTCCATTGATCTCAACATGATCAAAATGTCTTCGAATCTTCCATAACCCATAGAATTTAAAAAAATGATATAAGAAGAACTGATGTTGAGCTTTGATCATAGTAAAATATTAGTAAATAGTGAAATCACGCCAAAAAATAAAATCTGGATGATGAAAATAGTCAAACATAAACGAAAATTCCCTTTTATTTTGAAAATGGAAAGTAACGTATTAAAGAGAAATGCTAAAACAAACCATAAGAGATAATTTTTAAATGGAATAAATCCATTTTCAAAAACCCACATATTCATGTGTGGGGCTACTGTTTCTAATATCAAATCATAAATCAACATAAGTATTGCAGCAGTCAGGATTTGAAAAATAGGATGGAAGGGGATTTTCTGAGTTATAGTTCCTGAACAATAAGTTAATAACACCCAATTAATTCCTATAATTAGAGGTGTCCCATAAATTTTTACACCAAGTCCATCTAAATATTGATAGGATCCAAAAAGTTTTCCGGTTTGAACACCAATCATCTCAATTAAAAACCCAAGTATAAAAGTGGAAATTAAAACAAGGATATCTGTCTTACGCCAAATAGGATGATAAAAAATTAATAAAGCAAAGGTTAATAAGATGATAATAGGAGTTAAGAATTGAAATAAAGGAGTTGTTGTAGGAATTAAAAATCCTACACATCCAATTGAATATGCAATAATGAGAATGGAAATTATAAAGGAGATATTTATTTTTTTGTTTAGCATGGTTATGGGTTAAGACAGTCTTAAGTAAAAATATTTAATAATAGAGCCTTGAAAATCAAAAATAGTTTGTGAAAATTGGGAACTCGAATTCGAGTGGATAGAATCTTATCTGCACTACTTTTCTTCAATTTATGTAAAAGTTCTTTATAGTAAAGATAAGCTATCAAAACAGCAAGCCTAGAGCTCCTAGGCAATAAACAAATTCCCTTTTTCGCAATTCTAAAGTCGTTTTCAATATCTGTAATGATCAATTCTTTTGATTTTTCATTAAAAGAATCAATAACCATCTCGGGGAAATAGGTTCTATTCAATGAAAGAGTGTCATTTTTAATATCCCTGAGAAAGTTAACTTTTTGAAAAGCAGCACCTAATTTTAATGCCTGAGGTTTTAGGGAGTCAAAATATTTTTGATTACCATTACAAAATATTTTTAAACACATCAATCCGATTACTTCTGCGGATCCATAAATATATTGATTGATCTCTTCAGCATTACTATACTCACTTTTCGTTAAATCAAAACGCATACTTTGAAGAAAGGCTTCAGTATAGGCTTCTTCGATATGATACTGTTTACAAGTATGAATATAAGAGTAAATAATCGGATTCAGACTCATACCGCTAAAAAGAGCATCTCTATACTCTTTTTCAAAGCTATCTAAAAGCTTTTCTTTATCGAAATCATGAAAACTATCTACAATTTCATCTGCAAAACGCACGAATCCGTATATATTAAATATCCCTTTTTGAATCTCTTTTGAAAAAAACTGAGATGCCCAATAAAAAGAAGTACTGTATCTTTTCGTAACAATTTTAGAAATATTGGAACAAACAGATTGGTATTCATCTAAATAAGATATTTTTTCAGTACTACTCATTTGAAATTTTGTATAAGGTATGCAAATATATAAAAAAACCAGATTCTTATTTAAATCTATTTAGTTATATTTGCCAAAAAATGTTAAAATATGAAAAAATATTTCAAAAAGGGATTGTTTGACAGGTCTGATGGATGGAAAATCACCAATATTGACCCTATGATGAAATTAACCCCTTATTTCATGAGAACCCGTTTAGATTCACAAAATCTTTATGAGCAAACGGTTAATATTGATAAAATGCAGGAGTTTATAAGGAATCATAAAGATACTCTTCCTAATTTGTCCATTTTACATCTTGTAACCGCAACCATGGTAAGAGTAATTTCTCAAAGACCTATGTTAAATCGATTCGTGGTTTGGAATAAACTTTTTGCAAGAAATTCAATCAAAATTGCTCTCGTTTTTAAACAATCACTCACTGATGAAGGGAAAGAAGGGATCTTAATTGCAGAATTTGAACCTGAAGATACTATTGTAGAAGTTTCAAAAAAAATGGATCAATTGATTTATGAAAATAAGGTGGAAAATGAAAAAAATGAAACCGATAAAATTATGAATATTATCAATTATCTTCCGGATACTTTGATAAGAATATTAATTTGGATTTTTTATCAAATGGATAAAGTTGGCTTACTTCCTGCTTCTTTGTTAAAAGCCAGCCCTTTCCATTGTAGCGCCTTCATTACGCATGTCGGGACAATCGGGATTCCTCCGGTTTACCATCATTTATACGAATTTGGGACAACTACAATATTTCTTGCTATTGGGAAAAAAGAATTTGAATTTTCCATGGATGAAAATGAAAAAATTCAAAAAGATAAAATAATTGGTTTGAAATTTACCCTTGATGAGAGAGTATGTGATGGCTATTATTACGCAAAATCAATGAGAGAATTTGCTAGACTTATGCACAATCCTGAGCTACTTTTAGCCCCACCAGATCAAGTTGTTTTGGATCCGGGAGTAAGTAAAAAAAAGCTAAGATTTAAAAAATAAATCAAAAATTTCGTTTTTGTTACAAAAAAATTAAATTCTTAATAAATGTTAAAAGTATTAAAAAAAATTGGTACTTTTGCAAATCAAAAATGGGAATTTAATACATACAAAAATGAACGCTATATTTACTAAGAGTAAAATTAAAGGGCTTGAAAATCACAAATATATAGCCCAAGACAACAAAAAATCTTCATTTGAGAAGATTCCTGTTAAAATATTTAACGATTACAAAGAAGTTTCAAAAGCAGTAGCAACAGAAATAGCTTCGTTAATAAAAGTTAAAAAAGAGCAAGGTCAAATGGCTGTTTTAGGTTTAGCCACCGGATCTACTCCCATCAGTGTTTATGCTGAGTTAGTGAGAATGCACCGTGAAGAGGGATTAAGTTTTGAAAATGTAATCACTTTTAATTTGGATGAATATTATCCAATGGTTCCAACAGCTTTACAAAGTTATGTGCTTTTTATGCATGCCCACCTCTTTGATCATATTGATAT
>DAONEU010000001.1:72870-74273 GCA_035403245.1 Bacteroidales bacterium
GATTTTTATGGAGAAGAACATGTTCCAACCAGAGCAATAACAATGGGTATTGCTACTATTTTGAAAGCAAAACGAGTGATTTTAATGGCTCTTGGCGAAGGTAAAGCAGGAATCATTCAAAAAGCTATTGAAAGAGAATTGACATCTGTTGTACCAGCTTCTTTCCTTCAAAAACATCATAACGCATTATTTATCTTAGATAATACCTCATCTTCAGAACTAACAAGAGTTAAAACACCCTGGTTAACTGATATTTGTGATTGGAATGACTCCAGATTACTTCGTAGAGCAGTTGTATGGTTATGTCAAAAAGTACAAAAACCAATATTAAAATTAACTGATAGAGATTATGGCTCCAATGGAATGGGTGATCTTATTGCTGAAAGAGGTCCTTCCAATAAAATTAATATTTTAGTGTTTAATGATTTACAAAGAACTATTACCGGATGGCCAGGTGGTAAACCAAATGCTGATGATACTTCTCGTCCCGAAAGAGCTTTACCATATCCCAAAAGAGTTTTGGTATTCAGTCCACATCCCGATGATGATGTGATTTCTATGGGGGGTACTTTAGCTAGATTAGTAGATCAAGGGCATTTTGTTCATGTTGCCTATCAAACTACAGGTTCTATTGCAGTTCATGATGATGATGTCTTTAGATATATGGATTTTGTGACCGAATTTGATGCTCGTTTCGATGTAGAAGGGGAGAATTCAATGAGATTATATCAGGAAACAAAAAAATCAATCATTGAAAAAAGGCCTGGTGATGTTGATACAGCAATCGTTCAGGATATTAAAGCGATGATCAGAAAAGGGGAAGCAAAAGCAGCTTGTCGCTTTATCAATATTCCGGAAGAAAATGTTCATTTTTTGGAAATGCCTTTCTATGATACCGGTAAAATTGTTAAAAATAAATTATCAGATATTGACATTCAACTTATTGTTGACCTGTTAAACGAAGTTAAACCAAATCAAATCTATGCAGCAGGTGACCTTTCTGATCCTCATGGAACACATAGAGTATGCTTAGATGCCATTTTTAGAGCTGTTGAGCTCCTAAAAGATGAACCTTGGATGTCGGAATGTAGAATTTGGTTGTATAGAGGTGCATGGCAAGAATGGGATATGGGCGATATTGATATGGCTGTCCCTATCAGTCCCGATGAATTGATGAAAAAAAGAAAAGCAATTTTTAAACACCAATCTCAAAAAGATAAAGCATTGTTCCCCGGAGCAGATCAAAGAGAATTCTGGCAAAGATCTGAAGAAAGAAACCGCTCCACCGCAATTTTATACAACCAAGTTGGAATGGCCGAATATGAAGCAATTGAAGCCTTTGTGAGATGGAAATAAGCGTTGCTTTTTCATAAGATTGTCACTTTCCTTCTTTTTTTGATTCA
>DAONEU010000002.1:0-1541 GCA_035403245.1 Bacteroidales bacterium
ATTAAACAATTGAAGATCAGATTTTTCTGTTAAAGGAATCAGCTTTAAATCTTCGATAGTTTTAATTTTAGAAATATCAATATGGTTTTCTTGAAAAACTTTTTGGTAGTAAGGGGAGTGTAACAAAAGGTAGTGTAAGGTATTTTTCAGTTTTTCTTCTTGAAAAATTTTTATTTTTTCAATAGATTCAAATTCGATGGAGGGTTTTTTCATATCAATGTATGATTTGATTTGTTTTGATCCAGTCTAAAACCTCATTAAACCAGTTACTCATCTCTTTATCTTTTTCCGGAAAAGCTCCAAACCCATGACCACCAGTTCGATGAAGAATCAATTTATGGGCAATATTTCCTTTCCCTAATGCTTCATTAAAAAGCAATGCATTATGATAATTTACCACATCATCATCTTCAGCCTGAATGATTAGAATATTAGCCATTCCGGGATGTACACTTCTTTCTAATGACATTTTTGACTTTAAGGAATCGGAGGCTTTATCACCAATTAAATTTTGTCTCGATTTTACATGTCCATAAGGAGCATACATAGTAACCACAGGATACATCATCACAGTGAATAAAGGTTTCAGAGAGATATTCGAATGAATTCCATGGGGCTCTAAGTAGTTTTCGTTATAAAAGGTAGCCGCTGACCCCACCAGATGGCCACCAGCCGAAAAACCGATTAATCCAACATTTTCCTCTTTGATTTTATATTTAACTGCATTTTCTCTCACTAATAGAATTGATCTTTGAATATCTTCAATCATATCAGGATGTTCATTTAAAAAAAATCCAACGCGATATCTCAAAACAAAAGCTGTAAATCCCTCTTTGGCAAACATTTTGGCTACTTCATGTCCTTCATGTTTCATCCCTAAATGATGATAACTACCCCCTGGACAAACAATGATGGCGGTATGGTTATTTCTTGAGGAGTCTGGTTGATACACCGTTAATTCTGACCAATTTGAATGAACAGTTGTATTTTCCCAAATTTTTATAATATCTTGATTATAAGCTTTTAAACAAAATAAAAGTAATAAACTATAAATAAATATTTTTTTCATCTTCTGAAATTTTAGTCCATTTTGGATTTACTAGTTCATTGTTAACTATTTCAAAATCAACTTTATAATAAACTTCATCGTAAAAATTTAATTTGGAGTTCATTCCAGGGGCACATTCCAGATAGATGAGTTGATTGAAATCTATATGAAATTCAGAACATATTTGAGTGGCTAATGAACCGGTAACTGAAGTGATAGAAGTTCCGGGATTCTCCTGGTATAATTCAGTAGTGATTATAATGGTTTTATCTTCCCATTTTTTTATTTTTAAACCACATTTTGAAGGCATTCCAAAAGTTCCTTTAAAATCATAAATAGCATCAAATTTATAGGTAGAAATTTTCATTTTATATTATCTAATTACTTGTTTTCCAAAAGATTGGTTCATTAATTCTCTCTTTCTGGGAACAAAAGTTCCATCGTTCATCTCTTTCAAAACTACTTGAGAAAATAGTTTAAACATTTTTTGTTC
>DAONEU010000002.1:1641-51424 GCA_035403245.1 Bacteroidales bacterium
TGATACACATACCATGCACCAGCCTGAGCAGCTAGATCTAAAATCTTAGGGTCATCATCTATAGTATGGCTAATCCATTTTTTCTTTAGTGGAATCATGGCTTTAAACAAATCAATTTCCCAATTTTTATCTTGAGCCAAAGAGTTATCCACGATAAATAATCTGTTGTTGTCGATGGTTTCCAGTTCTTCAATGGCTTTATCGATAGGTCTGGGTCTGAATTTTCTACCTCCCAGATAGGAAACAGCACAAGGATAGCAACTGAATCGACACCCTCTGGAAGCGTGAAAAAGATCCACCATTTGTACTCCTTTGTGATTGTAAAGGGGTCTGTTTAAAATAGATCTTCTGGCTGGTCCGATGGTTGCAATATCAGGATGTTCATTTAAATAATTGTAAACAGGTTTCAAAGTACCCTTTTCCCAATCGCGGAAAACTTCTTCCATTCTTCCTTCAGATTCTCCAAGAAAAATAGAATCTCCATGCTGTAAAGTTTCTTCAGCATGGAGCATAGTTGAAATACCACCAAAGATCACTTTGATCCCTTTTTCTCTATATATTTTTGCAATTTCCCAACCCCTTTTGATCTGAACAGTCAACATCATAGAAATACCTACAAAATCAACAGCTTCATCAAAATTGATCTCCTCCACATTTTCATCAGTAAAAGAGACATCAATATATTCAGGAATACTGGCTGCCATAACAACCGGACCATGAGGAGGCAGATTAAAGGTGGTTTGCCCTTCCAGCTTTCTCCATTTTGGATAAATAAGTTTAAATTTCATATTCTTTTTGTTTTATTATGATCAATTTTTTTTGTCACTTTTAAGGTGAATATCGTTAATTACAGCATTGACACCTAAGAATTCTGCGCATGTAATGATCGCGCCTATACTCACCCCTAAAAATCCGTGAGCATTGATGTTCTGACCCGTCAAAAACAGATTTGGGATCTTCGTCCGCTGTGATACTAATGTTTGAGCCGGGAAATGACAATCTCTTAAAATGCCAAACAGAGAGCCTCTTTTTGTACCGGTATAGTTTTGGTAGGTTAGGGGAGTAGAAGACTCTTTAAATGCAATTTTTTCAGTAATACCGGGATAGTGCTCGTTAAGTATTTGTAGCAATTTTTCAGTCTTCTCTTCTTTAAATTCCAAATAATCTGCACCTCTTTTTCCCACTTTAGTATGTTCCCATTTCTTAACTTCATCGAAATTCATAAAGGCCGAAAATTGAGCACTATTTACATATTTTTCATTCTTACTTCTGGATTGATGCATGTATAGAAAACTTTTTGGCCAGTTATTTTGATCATAATCCTGCGCATGCCATACAGTATTCGTATTAAAATGGTAATGATTGTGATTTAAGTAAGGAACACTATCAGGTTTAAATCCCAAATATAAAGTGAAATTTGAGGCTGTATTTTCCATGTTATGAATCCGATCTCTGTAAGCATTTCTAATAAGATTTGACTCAATTAAATCTACCGTATTCGATGGATGAATATTGGAAATAAAACGATCCGCTTCAAAAATTTCTCCGGTTTTGGTTTCAATTGAAACCGCTTTTTCAGAGTTACAATGAATTTTCAAAACTTCCTGATTGTTGTAAAACGCTCCTCCGTTTTCTTGAATTGATTTGATTAAACTTTCTACAATAACATGACTTCCGCCAATAATTCTCCATGAACTTTTAATATAGGAGTGTAAGGTCAATGCATGAACATAAACCGGTGTTTTTTCGGGATATCCTGCGTATAAAGCATTTGTCGCAGCCAGAACGTTTTGTAAAGTTTTATCACTTGTAAATGAAGCAATATACTCACCAACACACTTCTTAATATAATCAGATTCAATAAATGTATTTTGGTTAATCTCTTGTAAATTATACAAGGGAGATGCATGTGCAATCCTTTGAATATCAGTAATGTAGTTTCTGATATTTTCCCGCTCTTTGGGAAAATAGGTTGATAAAGTGTCAATATAATTTTCGTATCCCATTGCAAAAGGATATTCCTTGTCTTGAATGGTTATCCGATCAAAACAACGTTCATCTAATTTTGATAATTGAACATCTTTAAACAGCCCATAATATTGAAACAATTTGTGTAGAATTTCTCCTTCACCTAACCCACCAATGTAGTGCATGCCGGTATCAAAAAGAAACTCTTTTCTTTTAAACACCTGAAGACATCCCCCAAATTGATTATGCTTCTCAAAAATGGCAACTTTAAAACCATGTTTGCTTAATACATAACCACATTGTAACCCTCCTAAACCACTCCCAATAATGATCACATCGTATTTCATCTTCACACCTATATTTTATTTACATCAATAATAATATCAAATTCCATTCCCGGGTTTTCTTCGTAATTCAAATTTTCCGGAATATTGATACAGTTTTTGGCAATACTATATTGTTCAACATCTGATTCAAATGCAAAAATAGTACTTTTCGGTAATACTAAAGCAGCTAAAAATGGTAATTCTCCATATCCACAATTGATAAATTTAATGGTTTTGTAATTCTTAATAGAATCTATCAATTCAGAATAATTGTGATTTGATTTAAAATGGGATCTAACTGTCTTTTCTATCGAGTATCCTTTGTATAAATAGTGTTTAATCACCTTGTCAGACCAATAATCCGGTGTCTCTTTAAATGCTTGTATCGTTTTGAAATTTTGAATAAATTGTTTACGAATAAATTTGCTTACATTTTGATACCCATCAAGTTTAGAATAATCAGCATAAGAGATCAGTTCTCCCACATGTAAACTGATAAACCCTTTTCTTAAGCACATCTCTTTTTTGGGTAAAATATGACCAAATCCATGAAGTGTGATAGGTAAAATATCGAGTTGTAATTTTTCAGCCAAATAGAAAGCTCCCTTATGGAATCTTTGAATAGAGCAGGTTTCAGAGCGGGTACCTTCAGGAAATATAAGAATTGAATACCCTTGATTTACAATTTTACTCAATTGATCTACACTGCTTTCAATATTGTCTGAGATGGGATAAAAATCTGCAAATCTCAACGGAAGTGCATAAAATGGAAGATTCCATGCCCATTTATTGGTTAAAGCAATAATGTTAGGATGTAAACCTAAAATTCCAGTTAAATCGATATGTGATTGATGATTAGCAATTATGACACAAGGTTTCTCAAACTTCTTTGGATCAAAACCAAACACTTTATATTTAACAAACGGAACTTTCTTGGTACAAAATCCGGAAATTTTGGAGAATAATTGATGATACCAATATTTTCTTTTTGCTAGAGGTGCAAAAGGGATCAAGTAAAAAGGAATGATTATGTTGAGAAAAATACATCCTAAAATGAACCAGAAAAATGAATAAACAGTGATTAAATATTCAATCAGGGTTATGGGTTGTGTTCTTGGTTTGTTCTTTTTGTAAATTAATCCTTTAAAAAAATAGGGTGAAACGGTATAACTCATCAAAACAACACTGATCATCCCAATAGTACTCACTTCCGCTAAAGATCTCATTGCCGGATGTTTACTGAAGATTAATGTCCCTAACCCAATAAACATGGTTACTGCTGATAAAATCACTGCTGTTTTATATGAAATGACCAATTTTTTCTTGAGACTATATTCCTGAATCAACCCTTCCATCATAAAAATGGAGTAGTCATCCCCTAACCCAAAGATGAATGTTGCTAAAATGATGTTCACAATATTGAATTGAATATTTAAGATACCCATGATTCCTAATATCCAAATCCAGCCTAATATCATTGGTAATAAAGCAATTAATGCTAATTCAATTCTGCCGAAAGAAAGAATCAGAAAGAAGGTTACCAATAAAGCACACATAAGTAAAACTTTATTGAAATCATCATACAATAAAGTGACCATCGATTTATTGCTCATGGTTCTGTTAAACATGGTTGTACCCGGAATCTTAGATAAAGGGGATTCAATAATTGTTTCAACACTGTTTTTTGGATATAAGAGTGTAACAATCACACATCTATCAGGAGTTTCAATGATATAATCGTTTAAAAGAATTTTCTTAATAGATTCTTGTTTTACCAAATTAATCTGAAATGATGTGTCAATTAAACTAAAAAAAGGAGAGAAACCTTCACGGTATATTCCCAGTTGATCACAATTTACAGAAATTTGATTTATTGTTTTTTTACCATGTTTAGACCAAAACATATTCCATTGATCTGTTTTTTTGTTTTGATAAGATTTTGAATGGTAAAAATTTCCGATTCCCTGTATATGTTTGAAACATCCTGATTCACTCATGGAATCTAAGATGGGATAAGCTTGTTCGTAGTGAATGAGGGCTTCCTCCAAATTTTTACCATAAGAGATATGATACAAATAGGGGGCGTTAATATGAGCTACTTCACTGATTTGTGCCAATGCTTTCTTTTGATCTTTAGTCATATAACTTAAATGACTAAAATCGGTGTCAAATTTCACACTTCCGGAAAAGTATCCAAAAACAACAGTTAACACAATCAGAATGAGTCCAATATAAGGGATATTTTCCATTCTGGCAGATGCGATTTTAGTCCAGAAGTTGGATTCTTCTTCGATCTGTTGAGGATCACTAAGATTTGTTTTTTTTCTAAAAAACTGAGGTAAAATGGCTAAAACAAAAATGAGAGTACCAACTAAAGTGAATGCTGAAAACAAACCAAAATCTTTTAGAGCTGCAGATTTTACAAATAATAAACTAAGAAAAGCCCCTACAGTAGTGATACTTCCAACTATCATCGGGAAGGAAATGTCTTTAATTGTTTTGGATAATGATTGGGTTTCTTTGTAGTGTATCAAAAAGTGGAGTGAATAGTTCAACGCAATCCCGAAAATGGCGGAACTGGCTCCAATTGCAATGGTAGATATTCCACCTTTAAAAAATACTATAAAAGCTATTGATAATAATGCTCCAAATAAAACAGGAATGATGATTAAAACTAAATGGGTGATTTTCTTGAAGTAAATCGATAAGATAATAATGATGAGTAAAAGTGCCATTATCATAGAAATGATGCTGTCGCTTTTGATCTGTTTGGCATTAGAAACACTTACAGGAATGGCCCCAAAATAGGTTATTTTATATGTATTGCCGGTTATTTTATTGAATTTTTTAAAAGTTTCTTCAATTTTCTTTACAAACAAAGCATTGTTTTTGGTTTCAGAGATTGCATTTTTGGCAACTATAAACAAGAATGCTTGTTTTGAATCCTTTGAAAACAGATACCCATCTTTGGATTGAAAGTTTTGAAATTCTCCCATTTTCTGAAGGGATTTGAAAACATTTCCGGATAGATGCAATGGATCAGATGTAATATTTTGCCTCATAAAACCACCCGATGGCATCAAAAGAAACTCTTTATTTCTGCTCATGATGGTTTGAATGACAGAATCGGCAATAATAGTGTCTAACCTTAGATAATCCTGATCCGTTAAATATAAAGGTAAATTAGCAAGTATCGATTCCTGAACATTTGATATGGACTGATCATCAATTTGATATATTAATTCCTTATAGTACTCTTTTGTAGAGGCACTCAGTAAATCAGCTAACTGATCGATCCCATCCATCAATTTTGTATCGTCAACTTGAGAATCAGGTAGGGATAAAGAGATAATAATCTTGTCCGAAATTTTATTGTTTTCGTAAACAAAATTGATTAATTCTGTCTCTTTTGAATTGGGTAGAAAACCGGAGATATCTTCATTGAATTTGATTTTAGAAGAAAAATATATCAAAAATCCTACAAGAATCAACAATCCAAAAAAGAAAACAGGTTTCCTTTTTTGAAAATAATTATTCCAGTTAGTGAGGCTATTTTGGATCATTTAGTATAATTAATGTTTATGTTTCTGAGTTTTAAAAATAGATAAGATGGCATATTTAGGGTAGAAATAGATGACGGCAATAATACTTAAAAAAGTGTTGAGTAATGTAATCCTCAAGAAATCCACAGTGGGTCTAAAGTGTGTAATTCTCACACCTTCAGGAGGATAATACACATGAATCGGAATCGGAATCACTTGATAACCTCTCCAGATATTACGAACCATAATTTCCAATTCAAAATTATAACGATCTGTAAACCAAATATTTCTTTGGAAACAGGAAAGCGGATAATATCGATAACCGGATTGAGTATCCGGTAAATCTATTGCAGTTTGAAAATGGAACCAGAAGTTAGAAATTTTATTAGCTGTTGTATTCTTTCTAGGCATGTTCTCATGCTCAATTCCTCTGGACCCAATAATGATTGCGTGAGGTGTTTGGATTGCTTGTTGAATAAAAGAATTCAAATCTGAGGGAAAATGTTGCCCATCACTATCCATAGTAATGATGGCTTTATATCCTAATTTGATAGCCCTTTTTGCACCTGCTTTTATGGCAGCACCTTTTCCTCTGTTTTTTGGAAAACTGATCAATTCGATTGTTTGAGGAGTTGTATTGTTACTGATTATTTTGTCAACGATATTTTGTGTCTGATCAGTAGATCCATCATTAATAATCAGTATATCAATAGGATATTGAATGCAATCCAACAATACATTTTCGATAAATGTAGCATGGTTGTATGTTGGCAGAACCAAACAAACTTTTAAAATTTCAATTTGTTGTTGCAGTTGATCCATTATTCATCAAATATAAAGTCAAATTTCGCATAGGTTGCTGATCCATTTTGAAATTTTATCAGGGCCATGTTTTGGTTTTCGTCTCTTTTGATTTGGATATTTAAGTCCACTTCAGGGATCTCGTTAGGATTTATTGTATTTAAAAATTTTAATTGATTAAATTCCAAAATACGAATTGATTTATGATGAATATTTTCTATCATCTCTTTAGAAATTTGTACTAAACAAGCACCTGGAACTATGGGTTGATTAGGAAAATGAGCTTTAAATATTTGATCCTCTGCATGAAAGCAAACATTAAATGTAAAGCTTTGATTGATATCAACTTGCGAGTTAGTAATGGAATAAAATGTATCTCCTAGTATCATAGTTCTATTTTTAAAATAAACATAGAATCATCAATGTTTTTATTCAATTTAACATTTTCAAATTTGATAATGGTATTGTCCCCGTTGGGTTCATTTAATATGAATTGAGAGGCTAAATAACTTTTCTTGTCGATCATCAATTGTATGGAAGAAATATATTTCTTAATATTACTTTGTTTGGGCTCCAGTATTATTTTGATAAATGATCCATTTTCTTCAAATTTTGCAATAAAATCTTTGTTGTTTTCCAGAATTTCACCACTGATGGATTGCATTACTAATTTTGATATTTGTTGGTACAAGATAACGCTATTATCCTTAATAATTTGAACTTTATCTCCCGATTTTGTATAGATCGTTTTTCCGTTTTGCGCAAAAATGAAAGTTGGATTATTAAAATATTCCCATCTGAATTTTTGATTTTTTTTGAAATACATAATTCCTTTACTAATACTAGGATTTTTAAGGATTGACATATTTTTTGTTTGCGTAAAAGGGCAACTTATACTGGTTATTTGAGCATTTTTTGCTTTAATTTGAGCCTTATACTGATTTAAATTATCCCCAATAATCGGCTTAAAATCAGACTGACCCATAAGTTGAAAACTTATAAAGATCAGAAAAACAGATATTGTAAATTTGTAGAGTTTCATAATTTTCATATTTTTCTAAGAATTTCTATTTTTGAACAACAAGGATAACACCAATCATAATGATTCCAACACCAAGCCAACGAGTCCATGAAATGGTTTCGTGAAAAATAAAGTAAGCTGCTAATAGTCCAAAAACGTAGCTGATACTGATTAATGGATAAGCAGAGCTAAATTCATATTTTTTAAGAACATACATCCAGATGATTGTAGCTAATGCAATTGAAATTCCACTCATCGCGAAGCTTAAGTTGGTAAAAACATTTTTAAAAAAGTCAAGGGTAAATTGAAATTTACCAAAAGCTACAAGGGCTTTTTTTAAAAAAACCTGAGAAGCTGTGAGTAAAAAACATTGGACGGTTACTAAACTAATTAATTTTAACATTTTCCTAATAAAATTAAACTATGGGTTTTGTTATGATAGTGATTGTGAAACAATACTTTTCGTAATGGGTTGGTTGGGTGGTATTTACGGTAAAAATGGTTTGAAAAACGGTTATTTTTAATGAATTGAGCCATCATTACCAATCCGAAAGCAGATGCTGTGAAATACTCACCACATAAATGTTTGTATATGAAAGGAGTAGGTTTTAAAAGGTCTCCTGAGTAAACATTGTCATAAATTAAGTCATTGTTAATATCTCCATTTAGACCTAACATAACGGCATCAATTTCAGACACATCAACATTATTTTTGTCAAGAAATAAAAGGATTTGATCAATAGTTTTAGAGTAATTTTCGGGAGTATGAAAGATTTTTACATCAATAATTGACGCATAACTATGATCGGTTTTATCAGCAGAAATATAAACGCAATTAGATCCTTCTCCAATAACACTTCCGGAAGAAAATGCATTTCTCATCTCTTCAAATAAAAAAGGTTCATTTTTTAAATAGCCGATTTTGGCTAACATATTTTTATAATCGGGAGTCATTTCATCGAATCCACCAACCAAAGCATTATTAATTTGTTTTAATTCAATTTGTAAAAAGGCATCGAGTAGGGCGCTTTCAAAAGAGGAGCCGAGATGGGAATAGGTGGAGTTATACCCATTACATTTAAGGTACATTGCAATTTGTGAACTAATGGTGTTATGGGTTGATTGAATAAAATGGGTTGGTTGAAGGAGTGTTTCATGTTGTTCAATCATAGAAAGTAGAAATTTCTCAGTTTCTTCAATACACCCTAAACCTGTACCTGAAATAATGGCGTCAGGCATTTTAACGTTTGCGTCTTCCAAACATAATTTAGAAGCAACAATAGATCTTTTGATAATCTTACTCATTCTTCTGGAAAGGATAGGAGAGATGTATTTGGAAAAATCGGGCTCAGAACATCTTAAATAATTGTCTTTGCCCCAATCTGGGAGTTCAGGCTTTTCTAGTCCTTGAATGGAAATAGATCCTATTCCGTTAATATATACCATTTGATTTATATTTTAATTGTTATTTTTATATTTAGAAAAAATTAAACTTGTATTGTTTCCACCAAAGCCAAAAGAATTCTTCATGAAATGATCAAAAGAATAATTTTTAATGGTAGTTTTTATAGGTTCAAAGTTTAATTCTTCCATTTTCTCTGAAAAATTAAGGTTTGCAGGAAGGAAGTTGTGAGTCATAGCAATTATTGATATAACTGTTTCAACGGCACCTGCAGCACTGGTTGTGTGGCCAGTGAAAGACTTAGTAGAGCTGATAGGGGGCACTTTTTCAAAAAGGGTAGAAATGGCTACACCTTCAGATAAATCATTGTTTTGAGTTCCAGTACCGTGAGCATTGATATACCCAATATCAGAAGGCTCTAATCCGCTCATTTCTAATGCTTTTTGCATTGATAGGATTGCTCCTTTTCCATCAGGAGAAGAAGCCGTTTGATGAAAAGCATCACATGCATTTCCGTAACCACTTAAGGTGCATAACGGTTTGATTTGACGTAAATCACAATTTTGTTCTGTTTCCATTACCAAATAGGCAGCACCTTCGCCTAAAGTAATTCCACCCCGATTGGCATCAAAAGGTTTACATGGTCCTTTGTCTAGTATCATTAAGGTATTAAAACCATTTAAATGGAATTTAGTAATACACTCAGAACCACCAACAATAACAGCATCCAGTAAACCTAATTTTAACATATTGGCACCCAATATAATGGCATTGGCAGCTGATGAACATGCGGTTGAAATGGTTGTACAGAACTCAAAGTTTCCCAAGTGTTTTGCAATATCTTCGGTACAAGCGCCACAATCATGCAAGCTGATATACTCGTTGTGTTTGTCATTGTGAAGAAAATCGAGATAATATTGTTCACTTTTTTCCATTCCACCAACCGTTGTTCCTGAAATAAAGCCAATTTTTTTATAACCGGCTCCAAGGAGTTTTGCTTGAATAATGGCTTCTCTGGCCGCAAGTATTCCTAATAGAGTAGTTCTCGCGATAATTGTATTTTGATCAACCCCTACTTTTGACTTGAGTTTTTGGTCAGGAATCTTAACCATACCAACCGGGATCTCTTTATGAATGGAGTTTAAATAAACTAATTTACCGATACCACTTTTTTCTTTTAATAGTTTATCCTCAGTTTCATACTTGTTTTCACCCAAAGCAGAAACAATTCCCATACCCGTAATACAAATTCTGTCAGCCATTTTCGATGTCCGTTTTTCTATTTTCTATTTTCTTGAATATATTCAGCCATTGTTTTGATAGAAGTGAAAATAACCTTACCTTTATTAGGGTCATCCAATTTTATTCCATAATTTTTTTCCATTAAAACAATTAATTCTAATGCATCAATAGAATCTAATCCTAATCCGTCTCCGAATAAAGGTGCATTTTCATCGATATCTTCCGGAGTCATCCCTTCCAGATTCAATACTTCAATAATTTGTTCTTTTAGTTCTAAAATTAAATTTTCCATTGTTCAATTTTTTAATATTTTAATATTTAAGTATAAATTCAGCTTTATAATGATCACCTAAATAATCCAGATACCCCGATAATTGTGGATTTATGGTTGTATCTTGAAAAAAGTGATTAGGCGTTTTTAAAAATTCATCTTTTTGATAAGGAGGAATAATAAACATACTATTGTTTCCATGAATTCCAAACCGAATGGCAATCTCTCCAATCACGATGTTGGGTAAAGTGTAAACAAACACTGATGGACTAGGGAAATAGCTCTCTTTATCCCTGATTGTTTTTTGATATTCTATATCGCTATCCAAAGAGGAACTGCTACATGCCAGGTAGATATTCATGAATTCCAAATTCTCTTTTGGCATCTCTTTTAATAAAAATTCTGCTGCCAAAAAGCCCAATTTAGATAGATGATCCATTTTGAAAAATTTCAAATAGTTCAATTCCAAAAACTTATAAATCTCTTTCAGAAAAAGATTTGCATCTGTTTTATTGGTGCTCTCAAAAAGAACTACACCATCTTTCATTACTTTATAATCTGAAATCAAAACTCGCGAAATCATACTATCTCTCCTTTCTTTAGGACAAGAGCAGCATTACAACCACCAAAACCGGAAGCTGTCTTGATACAATAGGGTTTTGAATCTTTAATCAACGTTTTGGGAATAGTAAGCGGGATGCTGACCCCTAGGTCGTCAAATCCCATTGAGGGAAGAATAATTTCATTTTCTAAAGATCTTGCGGATAGAATGGTTTCAATTATTCCTGCGGCCCCTAGTGTATGTCCAAAATTTGCCTTAAAACTGTTTACAGGAACTTCAGCTAAATTGAATCGATCAAAAGCGATTGCTTCCATTTCATCATTGTAAGGAGTAGCAGTTCCATGCGCATTGATAAATGAGATCTTATCTTTGGGGATATCTTCACAAGATTGCATAAGCGCTCTGTATAATCCTTCCCCTGTTCGGGATGGTCCCGAAATATGATTGGCATCATTGGTAACACTTCCTGAAAAAATTGAAATGTGATCTTCTTGATTTTTAGCCAAAACTACAGCACCTGCACCTTCCCCAATATTTAATCCGGTTCTGTTAAGATCAAATGGTTTACATATATCAGGTGATAAAGCTTTAAATGATTGAAATCCGGATACTACAAAAGGAGAAATACAATCAGCCCCGCAAATAATGACATGTTTAAAAGGTGTGCTTTTTAATATTTCTGCACCTTTAATTATCGCCTGAGTTCCTGAAATACAAGCATTTGAAATTGTAATGGCCTGGTTTGGATTTTTGAAGTATTGTGTAATCAATTCAACCGATTTCCAGATGTAGAGTCTTTCAAATTGATCAGGAGACAGATTTTGTTTTTCTAATAGATCAATATTTCCTTTGGTTGAAGAAAAAACAAAGAGGGTTTCAGGATCAGCAGGATCCAGACCAATTTTCTGGGAAGCATTTTGTATGACATAAATCATTAATTGTTCAAAAAAAGTAAATGATTTAAGATCATTTAGTTGATGGTTGTTCTCAATTAAATGATTAAATTTTTCTTTATCAATACATGAAAGCATCGCTGTAGGCTCACTCAACGTGAAATTTTCTAAAGATTTACTCCCGGAACGCATGTTCATGATAGCAGACAATACTTCATCGGTATCAAATCCAAGGCTATTAACGATGGCATCTGATATGATGTTGATTGTATTGTTTTTTACCGAAAGTCTATTCATCTATTGTATCATTTTTTTCTTCCATTCTAAATAAAATGGGGGAGGGTATAACACGAGTTGATAATTTTGATCTAAAAATGCCTGAACACTTTTACCGGTTGTAGCTAATTTTTGAGTAGTAAGATTGAAAATTTCATATTCAAAAATGATTTTGGCTGCAGGAGTGTCAACAAATTTTCCCATAATTTTAACGGCATCTCCATATCTGATAACAGATTTATACTGAAAATCTAAAGAAACTAAAGGGGTAAAGAAACCGTTATCGAACATAAACAGATAGCTAAGACCATACTGATCACCAAAAGCTTCCCGGGCATCCTCAAAATATTTAGAATAAGCACCATGCCACACAACACCCATGGAATCAACTTCACTGAACCGGATCTTAATCTCTTTTTCTATTTTTAAATCTATCATTTTCTATTCTTGTAAAGCAATTTTTAACTCTCCCTCAGCAACTCTTTTTCCACAAACTTCTACAGTTGCATCCGCAATTTTCATACTACCAAACTCAGTTTTTATCGCAATTGTAGTGATCAATTGATCCCCAATTTGCACTTTGTCAAAAATACGCAAATTTTTGACAGCTCCGATAAATCCTACCTGAATCTTTTTATTTAAAATATATTTATTGTAAAACCCGATGTGAACAGCACAGGTTTGCGCAATATTTTCAATGATTCCGCTTTCTGATAAGCATCCATCTTTGACCAATAATGTGGTCTCTTTTATCTGAAATTGGGTGATACAGCTTAACTCCGGAATTTTAAAACTTACTATTTGATCCACAAAAACAAATGGTTGCTGTTGGGGTAACAGCTCCAGTACATTGATTTCTGCAAAGTTCCATTGATGAGTGTCCGGCATATCTTATGAGTTTAAAGTTTCATATTTTAAATATTCCCAAAGCGGACCTCTACGATGTTTCTCCCTTAAGCGATCCACAATCGGATTTTTCTCTGCATCCGGGTATATCCATCTGTTTTTGCAATGTTTTGTTTTCTCTTTTAAAGAGTTTATATCTATCTTGTCTGAAATATAATAAGTTGGCTGCAAGATAGATCCTTCAGAAATCTTGTTTTCCTGAAGCGCTACTTCATAGAGTTTTGTGTTTGGATATATTCTCATCCCAATAAAAGGAAAAATGATCGTATTTTCCAATTGTTCCGAATTGCGAATCGTCTCTTCAAAAGTTTCATTCGTCTCACCAACCCCACCAATAATCAAGAAATGACTGTGAAAAACACCCACCTCATTGCAAATTTGCGTGGCATGTTTTACCTCTTCAAAAGTGAATGATTTTTGATAATTTTTTAATTGTTGATTGCTAAACGAATCAGTGCCAAATTCAATATGGGTTAACCCCGCTTTTTTATATAATTCAATTCTTTCTTTCTTGAAATTTCTAGGAGCAAAATAGGCACCCCATTTGATTCGAACATTGTTTTCAATAATTCTATGTGCCAATTCATCATTGTATTCTTCACAAATATTAAAAACTGAATCGGTGAAAAACAGGTAGTTGTTTTTGTCAAACTGTACCAATTCTTTCAAGTTTTCTACGATCAGTTGCGTATCCAAAGTGCGAACCTCACGACCATCTACAATGGGATACGTGCAATAAATACAATGAAATGGACAACCTCTTTTTGTTTGGATGTTGAGCATTCCCCCTTCATTCAAGTAAAATTTGGCTAAATCAGCATCAAATCTTACATTCAAATTGCTCGCAAAATGAGTCCTTTTTGTAAAATGACATGCTCCATGAACATCTTTATACATCAACCCTTCAATATTATCAATAGAAGTTTTGTTTTTAATAGATAATATCAATTCGCAAATTGTTTTTTCACCCTCACCGGGGATCACATAATCAACTTGTAACTCATCAAGAAGAACTTCAGGAAAAATGGAGATACAAGGTCCTCCGGCAACGAGTGGTGCCTTACTTTCCTGACGAATAACAGCACAAATATTTTTATAGTGTTGAATGAAACTCTCTTTGGCGTAGTAATTGACATCATCGCTGTTTCTTAGAGAAAGTCCAATAAGATCAAAACTATTTGATTTTAAATATTGTTCCAGATCTGTATAGGATCCGAAATTGAAATCATACAATGAAACTTCCCAATCTGCGTAATGGTCGTTGATAAACGTTTTTAAATAGCTAACCCCTAAAGGATACACTTTATAGGGAACGGCGTAAGTATTTGCAGATATTAAGAGTATTTTCATATTCAAATTTTAACCTTGTTCATTCCAAAACGGATAGAAATTGTACCATTGATTAGGGTGTTTTTGCACTAATGTTTCCAGATGTTTTACGTATTGTTGTCCTAATAATTTTGCTTTTATTGGATTAGATTGATTTTCCTCGATGAAGTTAATTGGATTAACGATCACTTTAAAGTTTTTATAGGATTCTTTAACTACAAAAATGGCCACAATTGGAACATTTAAGGTAGCAGCAATTTGGAAAACACCAAGTGGAAAGTTAGCCTTATGTCCTAAAAAATCTACAGTGAAATGTTTCATATTCCCTAAGATCCGATCGGCGGGCATACTAACAATATCTCCATTCATAAGGGCACTATTGATATCAAAGATATAGGATCCGGTTTCATCTAAAATAATGGGATCAATATTTTTATCTTTAAAGATGGTGTTTCTCAACTCTTTAAAAACTTCAGCTTCCCCACCGAAGAGGATGGGTCGCAAAGTTTTGTCAATTTTACCCATAGAGTAGCTCAACAATTCAAAATTACCTACATGGGCGCTCACGATAAGGAATCCTTTTTCCTGATTCAATAATTGTTGAAATGCCGTTTCATTCTCGATGGAAAAGTTGAATTTATTTTTTGGGTTTCCCAGAAGGGCAAAACGATCCAGAAACACTTGTCCAAAATTATAATAGACTTGAAACAGAAACTTTCTGAGATGTTTAGGTTTGATTCCGATACAGTTTAAGGCATACCATTTGGTAACGCGAACTCCTTTTTTATCAAAGATTAGATAAAAAGGGATCACCAAATAGAGAATAAGATAAATCAATCTTAAACTGCCATATTTAAAATAAAAGAGTACTGATTTTTGACCAAAAGTACCCCCTTGAGTTTTACCGGACCATTTCCTTTCCATAATGGAAGGTTTTAACTAGTTAACTTTAGTCATGATATAATTATAAAAATCACCTAAAGTTTTCACTTCAGCCATCTCTTCCGGTTTGATTTTAAAACCGAATTCTCTTTCCACAATAACAACAACATCTACGAAATCAAGGCTATCAATACCCAGATCCTCTTTCAGTTTTGCTTCTTCAGTCAGGACATTCTCTTCAACTTCAATTTCTTCGATTAAAAAATTATTGGTAATTTTAATCACTTCACTTCTTTCCATAATCTTTTTCCTATTTTTTATTTATTATTAAATTTTACTAATTACTAATGCACTGTTGGTTCCACCAAACCCGAAGGAGTTGGATAACACATTGTTAATCGGTTTGTCAATCCTTTTGTTGGTGACAAAAATCCCTTCGCTAAACTCATCCGGTTCTTCGAAGTTGATATTGGGAGCAATAAAATTATGGTGCATCATGAGGATAGAATAAACGATTTCACTGGCACCTGCCATCCAACATTCGTGACCGGTCATTGATTTTGTAGAGCTGACAGGCACACTTTTACCGAAAATTTTAGCAATAGCCATCGCTTCAAATCCATCACCCATTGGGGTAGAAGTAGCATGAGCATTGACATAATCGATATCTTCAATTTTTAATTGACTATCATTCAAAGCCATCATCATAGCGCGATAGGAACCTTCATTGGTGGGTTGCGAGATGTGGGCTCCATTAGAAGAAAAACCATATCCTTTCACTTCAGCCAGGATGGTAGCACCTCTTGCTATAGCATGTTCGTACTCTTCCAAAACCAATGATGCTGCACCTCCACTTGGCACCAAACCATCTCTGTTTTTATCAAACGGTCTGGAAGCTTTTGTAGGGTCATCGACTCTCACAGAAAAAGCGCTAAGTGCGTCAAAGCTGCCCATGGAGTAAGCATTTACTTCTTGAGCGCCACCACAAAGTACCATAGTTTGTAATCCACTCTTAATGAAGTGATATCCAAGCCCAATAGCATGTGATCCACTCGCACAAGCTGCACTGATGGTAATATTGATCCCTTTTAGTTTAAAAATCGTGGATAAATTCATTGTAACAGTAGAATTCATTGACTGAAAGATAGCCCCTGATCCTAGAAGCATCGTATCTTTTTTAAGTTTCATCAACTCATGTGCTTCAATGACTGCTTTTGCAGAACTATCGTTGCCATATAAAATACCGATCTCATTATTTTCTAAATATTCTGCATCAATTCCGGCTTGTTGGAATGCTTCTTCAGTAGCAACATAAGCAAATATGCCCTCTTCTGCTAAACCGGCTCTTAATCTTCTGTCAATTTGACCTTTAAGATTGGGAACCTCTAAAATTCCTGTTAAAGGGGAGCGATACCCCATTTCGGTTCTTAATGGGTCAATACCAATTCCTGATTTTCCGTTGTATAATGATTCTTTTACTTCCTCTTTATTTTTCCCGATACAAGAATAGATCCCCATTCCTGTAATGACCACTCTTTTTGTTTCCATTCGTTTTATCAAATTTTAAGTGTATAAACCTCCATTAATTGAAATCACTTCTCCGGTGATGTAAGATGCTTTATCAGACGCCAGAAAAGCAATCGTTTCAGCGACCTCTTCCGCTTTTCCGAAACGACCCATAGGGATCATCCCTTTGAGTTGATTTTCGTCCAATTCTGCAGTCATATCAGTTTGGATAAAACCGGGAGCCACCGCATTAACGGTAATTTTGCGAGCTGCAACCTCTTGAGCTAATGCTTTGGTCGCTCCAATTACCCCTGCTTTTGCCGCACTGTAGTTGGTTTGTCCGGGTAATCCTTTTAAACCGGAAAGCGATACTACGTTGATGATTCTGCCGTATCTCTTTGTTAACATAGATTTTAATAATCTTCTGGTAACATAGAAAAAACCGTTCAAATGGGTATTTATGATTTGATTCCAATCCTCATTTTTCATGAAAATCATCAGGCTATCGCGACGAAAACCGGCGTTATTTACTAGAATTTCAATATAGGAACCTTGGTGTTGTTCTTCCCATTGCATTAAAGCTTCATCCACTTCATTTTCATTAGAAACATCGAAAGGGAGAAGTTCTCCTGTCCCTCCAAGTTCTTCTACTTGTCTTAATGTTTCTAAAGCAGCTTCCTGATTGGTCTGGTAATTAATCAACACACAATAACCCATTTTGGCAATGGATATAGCGGTTGCTCGTCCAATTCCGCGAGAAGCTCCTGTTATTAAAGCATATTTCATAGTATTCGTATCTTAATCAATAGTCATTAAATAGTTTTTCATGCTCAAGATCTCTTCATGTTTGGTTGTATCTTCTACAAAAACGGGAACGATAGATCTTAATTCTTCATACGTTTTTTTTGTTTTTGAAGACATTTTTGATTTATCTTCTACAAATTCATAAGCTTGTATGATTGCAATAAAGTGTATAGCTAATACTTCAAAACTGTTTTCAATAACACGTCTGGTGAAAAGCGCGGTATTGGTTCCCATGCTCACAATATCTTGATTATCATTATTGTTTGGAATGCTATGAACATAATTTGGGAAACCTAACGTTTGATTTTCAGCAGTAGTAGAAGTAGCCGTAAATTGCATTGCCTGCATCCCCAGATTCAACCCTAATACCCCCAGATTTAAAAATGGAGGGAACTTATCATTAAGTCTGGAATTCAGAAGATAATTCAATTGTCTTTCCATTAACATCGACAATCTAATGATGGCAATTTTTACTTTATCCATTTCCAATGAGATATAATCTCCATGGAAGTTTCCACCATGATAGACACTTTGGGTTGTATAATCAACAACTGGATTATCATTAGAGGAGTTTGTTTCATTTAAAATCGTGCTTTCCGCTTGATTTAAGGTGTCAAGAATTGGACCTAATATTTGAGGAACACATCTTAATGAGTAGTATTCTTGTACTTTTTCAACCAGAAAATCATCATTAGGAGCATTTTCATAATAGTTTTGGGATCTATAACGAATCATCTGACTATCATGAAGGATCTCCTCCATTTTTTGAGCAACAATTTGTTGTCCCTGATGTCTTTTTTTATTATTTAAAACCGAAGAATAGTGATCATCACAAGAATTTACAACTTCGTTAGTCATGACAGAAGCTAACAATGCCAAATCAAATAGCTTTTTGGCATAAATAAGGTTAACGATGCTAATACCTGTCATAACGGAAGTACCGTTAATTAACGCGAGTCCTTCCCGGATATAAATATCAAGTTTATTGATATTTAATTGATTTAAAACATCTTGAGTAGGTTTAATTTCATTTAGGTATCTTACTTTGCCTTCCCCAATCAAGGCAAGGGCTAAATGGGCTAATTGTACTAAGTCGCCACTTGCACCTACGCTTCCATGTTGAAAGATTAACGGATAGATATGTTGATTTAGAAAAGTAACGATTTGTTCTAGCGTAGAAGGATGGACACCGGAGCAGTTTTGAAGGAAACTGTTCAATCTGCAAACCATCGTGGCTCTAACATAAATATCATCTAAGAGTTCTCCTGTTCCTGTACAATGGCTTCTAATCAAATTATATTGAAGATCTTTAAGTTCATGATCTTTAATTTTATATTGAGCCATAGGGCCAAAACCAGTATTAATTCCATAAATCAATCTACTTTTAGAGAATGATTCAAGGAACCTAAAGTTCTGATCTATTTCGTTTAATCGTTCTTTGTCTACTGATATCTCCTCGTTGTCAAATATTATTTTTTGGAGATCTGTTAAGTTTAGATAGTTGCCTTTTAATATCATAGTGCGGATGTCGAGATCGAATATTAATTGTACTTATTTCTTTTTATTACATTAATTCGCAAAAATATAAATTTTTTTTAAATTTTACGTAATATATGATGTATATATTATAAAAAAAGGGTTTCATTTGAAACCCCCTTTTAAAAATATGAAAATCTATTTAGAATTTAAACGTAGCACCAACCATAAAATAACCTATTGAGTAACCTGTTTCAGCATAAACGCCAAAATTGTCAGTAAAGTAATATTTTGCTCCAGCAGCAATACTGCCATATAATCCAAAATAATTATCACTATCATAATTACTGGTTGTTCTATCAATAACAAACCCTGCAGCAGGTCCGGCAAATACTTCAAGTTTGTCAAAAAAAGTATAATGAGCTAGAACCCGAACAGCTGGAAGAACCCGAACACCGGAATATGAAACCCAGTAATAAGAAGTGTGAAACATACTAACACCTAAATATCCACCCACACTAAGGGTAAGGCCATCTACATTGAACAAATCGTCAACGATTCCATAAGTACCGCTGACTTCAATAGGAAATCCTCTGTATCCTAAACCGATTCCTACATTTAATCCAAAATCACCTTTTTCTAAACCTTGAGATTGAACTGATAGATTGAGCATTAAGAATGCTGCTAACAATAATAAGTACACTTTTTTCATAATCTATTTGTTTTTAATTAAAGGAACTCTTTAGTTGAAGGTTAGGCACAAGTTCCAATAATGCCATTGAGGTTGCAAATTTATAACTTTTTTATACAAAAACAAAATAAAAGTATAAAATTTCTGATATTTTTTTAAAATCAAAGAACTTTTTATAATTCATTCCTTTTATGTAAATTTGCTTGTTTTTAAAAATATTAAAATATGTTGAGAAAAATAGTCTTGTTTATTTTGTTAAGTATTTCTTTTAGTGCATTTTGCCAATCGAGGACCGATTCAATTCATATTGCTCATTATGATATTCATTTGAACATTTCAAATCTATCTCAACATCAAATTAATGGTTATACTATTTTATCTCTTGTTCCTAAAATTTCAGGAATAACAACTTTTAATCTGGATTTACAAGGACTTTCAGTGGACTCTGTTCACAAAAACAATATTTCAGTGCCATTTGTTTACAGTTCACCTCAAATTATGATTTCAACTCCAACACTAACACCTTTTGATACACAATATGTTAAAGTGTATTATCATGGGAATCCGATCGCTGATCCTTATTGGGGTGGTTTTTATTTTTCAGGATCTTATGCGTACAATATGGGCGTAGGAATGCAAAGTATTCCTCCTTCCTTTGGTAGATGCTGGTTTCCTTGTATAGATGACTTTAACGACAAAGCAACTTATGATCTATTCATAGAAACTGATTCAGATAAAATGGCTGTTTGCGGTGGTTTACTTACCAACACAGAAACACTAACTTCCGGAAATAAAATTTGGTCTTGGAGTTTAACGGATCCAATTCCTACTTATTTGGCATCAGTTGCAGTTGGACCTTATCAAGTTTATGCAGATACCGTTCATTCTGGAACTCAAATTATTCCCGTTGAAATCTACGGAAATGCTACCCAAATGAATTTAATTCCCGGTTCATTTCAAAATCTAAAAAAGGTAGTTCATGGTTTTATGGATCAATTTGGCCCTTATAGATGGCAAAAAGTGGGATACGTTTTAGTCCCATTTAATGGAGGCGCTATGGAACATGCGACAAATATCGGATATCCAAGTGGATCCGTAAATGGAACAACAACTGATCAATCCCTTTTTATTCACGAATTAGCCCATTCCTGGTTTGGAAATCTACTGACATGTACGGAGCCATCTACCATGTGGATCAATGAAGGATTTGCAAGATATGCTGAAATTGTTGCAGATGAATTTCTGGATACAACAGGGGTTACAGCTAAGGTTAATTTTAGAAATCTTCATCGCAGTGTTTTGAAAAATGCCCATGTTGACGATGGGGGCTACTATGCTTTAGATAATGTTCCTCAATCTGTTACTTATGGGACAACAACTTACGATAAAGGGGGAATTGTAGTTCATTCTTTAAGAAGTTATTTAGGTGATTCATTGTTTTTTAATGGTTTTAAAACGCTTTTTAATCAAAACCTTTATGGAAATATCAATTCAGAACAACTGATGAGCAAGCTTTCTCAAATTACCCATATCGATTTGACCGGTTTTTATAATGGATGGATTCATCAACCCGGATTTTTACATTTTTCTGTTGATTCAATAATTCCAATGAATCAACAAGATGGCTACATATTATCAATGAAACAAAAACTATTTCATGCTATCAATTTTGCTGATGATAATAAAGTAGATGTGGCATTTTATTCCAATTCAGGAGATTATAAACTAATTGAAAATGTGACATTTTCTGGAGAATCTGCTTATGTTCAGGTTTCTATTCCATTTCAACCCGATTTCTGGATTGTTGATCCTAACGAAAAATTGGCAGATGCGGTGATTGATTACGCTGTATCTGTTCCGCCGGTTAGTTTAATGAATTGTAATGATGCGTATTTTAAAATAAAATCGATCGTTTCTTCAGATACTTCAAGAGTCAGGGTTGAATATAATTTAGCATCTCCAGATCCGCTCAGAACTCAAAATCCGAATGTTTATAGAATTTCAAATCATCATTATTGGAAAATTGAGTTTTTAGAAAATCATATTACATCCGGAGAGTTTCATTTCAGGTATTCATCCAATGGGACCAATTCTCCTGATGCGGAATTGTTACAAGGGTATACTAAAGAAGATTTAATTATTTTATATCGAAGAAATGCCAATCAGGATTGGCAAATTGTTCCCTCAACAGTGACAGGGAATTCATACAACGGAACTTTAATAGTAAATCAAATTTTACCTGGGGAATATTTAGTAGCAGTTGGAAACGATCAATTAGGAATGGAAGATTCCAATTTTGAAAAGAAAATTGAGATTTATCCTAACCCAGCTACGAACACATTGTTTTATACTATTTACTATCAAATTTCTGAAGATACTTTTCTGGAAATTTATGATCAAAATTCAAAGTTGATTTATGAAACATCTATTCTAACAAATGTAGGACAGAGGGATATTTCATCGTTAAGTCCCGGAGTTTATGTTGTTGTATTTAAACAAAAAAATCAAAAAATAGAAACTTCAAAATTGACGATAATGAACTAATAGGTTCAGGGTTCAGGGTTCAAGGTTCAAGGTTCAAGGTTCAGGTTATCAATAATTTGTGCTGTAACTCTTTTACTTTTTACTTTTTACTTTTTACTTTTTACTTTTTACTTTTTACTTGTTACCTCTTACTTGTTACCTCAAATATCTCTTATCTCTTCACTCTTCACTCTTCACTCTTCACTCTTCACTCCTTAGTTCCAGTCCCAGCACAATCCTAGAATATCCTTCCATGGTACAGAGGCCATTTCAGCTATGGTTGGATTGCAGATTTCCCCTAGATAGCAGTAGATACTTTCCATGAATTCAGGATTCAATTGAATGGTTTGACGAATATTTCGATCATAAGTAAATGACATCACAATGGATGAGGTGATTACCCCAATTGCGATAGTTTTTGCCGAATTGGAGAATGTGTTTTCTAAAATTCCTTGCAAAAGAAATGACCCACATTTATCCTGAATGTAGTTTAAAGCTAAAGCAGTGGTTTTTTTGTTATACATTAAAACGGCAATTTCATTGGTAATTGATTGATCCGTTATATTTGATAGTAATATTTGATTATTTTTTAAATGGTTGAGTTCATTAAAAGTGAAAGGTTCATATTTTAATATCATATTGGATAGTTGAAAAATAGTTTCAATATCATCAATAAGTTCGGCACCCCTTTCAGAATATTCAATATCTGTGATGCCATAAGAATTGCCAAATCCTCTTTGAATATAAATATGAACATTATTTTCAGACAAATAGTGAATTTGTTCCAAAGATATGATTAGAGGAAGATTCTGATCTTCATTTTTGATAAAACCAACAGAGAAAGATTTCAATTGATCTTCAAAGTCAATCGATTGCAGTTTAGTTTGGTACATTTCATCAAAAGTAGTTGTCATACTTTGGCTCAAATATTTTAATCTATAATATTACAAATCACTTCTCTTTCGGTTTCCGAAACTTTAAGAATCTCAACTTTTACAAATGATTGGTGCATTAAATGCTCAATTTTCTCAGTCCATTCCATAAAGCAATACTGGTCACTATCCAGATAATCACGGAATCCAATTCCATAAACTTCTTCATCAGAATTAATTCTGTAAAAATCAAAATGATAAACAGGATCTCCGTTTTTCCTCCAATATTCGTTGATTATTGCAAAAGTAGGACTTGAAGTGACATTTTCAATTTCCAAGATTTTGCATAGTTCTTTTATTAATGTAGTTTTACCGGCTCCCATTTCTCCATAAAATCCAAAAATGCGATTGTACGAAAACTCTTTCAAGATCTTTTGTGCAGTTTCCTGTAAATTGTCTAAAGTTGTTATATATACGCTCATGTTAGAACTTGTCAATTAATTCATTTAATGGGGATTTTATTATTTTGTTGATGGTCATATGGTTATTTTTAGCAGATTGATTTAAAATATCTGCAAAATAGTAACCTACAGAACCTGAAATATTCCAGGAAATCTCTTCCTTTTTGTAGTAGTTCTTTTGATGAACAAAGAACTGATTAAAAGATTCAAATACCAAAGAATAAATTTCATTATGTTCAATATTTTTTATTAAAAAAGGAGGAATGGAAGATAGAAATTTTTGAGGTTGATTTTCTTTATACAATTTTGGGATAACCATTTCACGCGAGAGGTTGAAAAAAGTTTCAAATTCAGTAGCAACGGGTTTTGAAATTTCCTCTTTTAAGTAAGCTGTTAAAAAGATTTTTCCTAAATGGGAGCCACTCCCTTCATCACCCAAAATATACCCAAGGGATGGCGCTTTATCAATAATCTCTATTCCATCATAATAACAACTAGCAGCTCCTGTTCCTAAAATACCTACATATCCCGGTTGATCATCTATAAGTGCATGACAAACAGCTAATAAATCTGAATATACTGCAATTTGTGTGTCTGGAAATAATCTTATTAATATTTGGTGAATTCGATCTGCGTTGATTTTATTCAAACAGCCTGCGCCATAATATCGAATTTCATTAATATCTATATAATCAATATGTTGTAGTTGATTTACGAATTTTATAAATTGATTTTTAATAAAATCATCATCGACATAATTGACATTAATTCCATCACTCTGGAACTTATGAATATCATTATTCTGAGTTTTAAGAAAAAAATCAGTTTTAGTAGCTCCGCTGTCAATTAAAAGTTTCATGATAGATTATGAGATGATGGATTGTCTTAAAATTCCGGTTGGATTTTCCCTTTTATATTGAGAATTTTTAAATTTTTGAATAATAGGATGGGTTTCAAAACCGGTATCTCCTTTAAAATAAGATGCGAAAATTTGATCCCCTTCGTAGTAATTTGAAACGCCCAACTGATCACAGTCACTATTACTGATTCCTAATCCATCAACTGGAGTTGCATGAATACAAGATTCAAGTGCTTTGTATTGGAATTCGTTACAAGAAGAAAGTAAAAATTTTGACATATTGAATACTTCTGTTTTCCAAAGATTTTGGATAGGACCATAATCACCAACATCGCCATGTAGAGTCCAAAATCCGGTTAGATATTCAGTATAATTATCTGTGGAAACCACCAACCCTTTATTTAATTGGGCTAAATCATACAGAACGATCATTCTCATACGTGCTTTCATATTTCCTTGACGTAGTTTTGAAAGCATGGAATCATCAAACTGGATGAGCAATTTTTTATTCACATAAAAAATATCAGTTAAATCAAGATGCTCAAAATCGTGACAAAAGTGTTTTCCTACTTCTATTGATCTCTCAATTTCATCATGTTTATTAGTTTCAATAGTGATAGATCTGCCAATTAAAGGAATTTGAAGTTGATCACAAATGGGGCGAAGTAAAGCAGCACACAAAGCGCTATCGATACCTCCGGAAATTCCCAAAACCAATGATTTTAAATGATGATCAATGATGTATTTACGTGTGTTTTCTTGAATAGAAACTACTGCTTTCTCTATATCAGAGGTTGAGTTTAAAAATGGAAAGTATGAATTATCAGGCGTTTTCATATTGTTTTAAAGTAAACGAATAACCTGCAAAGGTACAAAAAAATGGTAAATGTAAAACCTTAATTAGTTTTTTTTTGTATCTTTGCGAGTTAAACTAAATGAATGAAAGCGATTATTGATCAAACTTGGGAAGATAGAACTTTACTTCAAAAAGAAGAAGTAAAAGAGGCCATTAAAAAAGCGATTGATTTATTAGATAAAGGTGAAATTCGAGTTGCTGAAAAAATTGATAATCAGTGGATTGTCAATGAATGGGTCAAAAAAGCTGTGTTGTTATTTTTTTCAATTTCAGACAATAAAACAATAAAATCTGGTCCTTTTGAATTTTACGATAAAATACCTCTAAAAAGTAATTTTGAGGAACTTAAAGTTAGAGTTGTCCCTCAAGCGATTGCAAGGTATGGTTCCTATATTGCCCCAAATGTAGTTTTAATGCCCTCTTATGTCAATATTGGAGCTTATGTGGATTCAGGTACAATGGTTGACACATGGGCAACGGTTGGATCGTGTGCACAAATTGGAAAGAATGTCCATTTAAGCGGTGGTGTTGGTATTGGTGGCGTTTTAGAACCGCTTCAGGCATCTCCTGTTATTATCGAAGATAACTGTTTTATTGGTTCAAGAGCAATAATTGTTGAAGGGGTGCATGTAAAAGCTGGAGCAGTAATCGGTGCCAATGTAGTTTTAACAAAATCATCCAAAATAATTGATGTAACCGGGACAGAAGCGGTAGAGTGGGAGGGAGTCATCCCTGAAAATTCTATCGTAATTCCAGGAACAAGACCAAAAAAGTTTCCAGCCGGGGAGTTTCAGGTGGCTTGTGCGTTAATTATTGGAAAAAGAAATAGTAAAACAGATTTGAAAACATCCCTAAATGAAGTTCTTAGATATTTTAGTATACAAGTTTGATTTTTTGAGGAACAAAAATTGGAGTTTTTGCGTCTATATAAAAGTTAATGAAATTATTTTTAAATTAATTTATAAATCTTATGAAAAAACTGTTCATCGTAATTACAAGTTTGTTTTTGATGAGTATTTCATATGCTCAGACCAACACAAACGTCCCTGACCAAAGATTGATTGATGCTTATGGTCAAGAAACCGTTGATTTTTACATCAACAATGCCCCTGACCGGATTAGTTATTTTAACTTTTTATTAAATCATTCCTATCAAATTGTGGAAATGCCTGAGGTTAAAATGGATGAATTGAGTGAAATGCCCGTAATGAAATTGAAAGAAAAATTTTTAACTGAACCTGAAGATTATTCAGAAAAAGGGCTTGAAAATTTGAATATTTTAAAATATAATTTTAAAATTGATGAACTAAATGGTGCAATTTATAGACTTGGAAATACAACTAAACTAATAGTCTTTTATTCTGGAAAAGAGCTTATAAAGATGTATAATGAAACTATTCAAAAAACAAAATAAACGCAAAATGAAAAAAGTAATTTTTATCATATTTTTTTTAGTAAGTTGTTCTTTATATGGACAACAAATCATTACTATGCCAAATGGGGCTGGTACCAGTTCACGGATAACATGTAATGCTACTTTTTATGATGCAGGTGGAAATTCTGGCAATCATGGGGCAAATCAAAATTCAACTATCAAATTTACACCATCAGCAACAGGCACTGCAATTAAAATAGTTTTCACCTCTTTTGTAGTTGCCCCTGGAGCCACATTAACTTTGTATGATGGTCCAGATGACACGTATACGTTAATAAATGAATACAACGAATTTTTGTCACCTTCTGGCCTTCCGATAGTCGCAAGTCCATCTCCATCAAATCCCGATGGATCAATTTTTATAAAATTTGTTTCAGGAACACAAAATGAAATGGGTTGGAGTGCCGATATTACATGCAGCTCTCCGTGTCAAACTTTTAATATACAATTAGATCCAATGGTAACAACAAAACCTATCGTTGAAGATATCTATATGAATGTTTGTAAGGATAGTTGTATCACTTTTGGAGCCGAAGCTATCTTTCTTCAAAACAATATTAACTACAATCAAACCCAAGCAAATACTAAGTTTATTTGGAGAATGGGGTTTACTGAACCTGATACAATGCCTGTTATTACTCAATGCTTTGAACAAGTTCGTGGTTGGGAATATTTATTATATGCCGTTGATACAATGGGATGTTATTCTAATTCTACTTTTAAAGGAAGAATTAGAGTTTCAGGAAATCCAATTAAGGGAGGATATCCATACTTAACAGCATGTTCCAATTTGAATTTTTTTGTAAATGCAGGTTATGATCCTATGTCTACTATAACTCTTGGATCAGTTGGTTCTGCCATCTCTGGAACACTTTCGCATGCGGATACTGTCTTCTTGCCTGATGGAAACAATAATAGCTATTATTCTGATATTGTTTTTGATATTTTTGATCCAGGTCAAACATTATCCAATATTAACCAATTGTTAGGTGTAAAATTGAATATGGAACACACATTTCTTGGAGATATGTCCATTAGATTAACATGTCCTTCAGGAGTTACTGTTTTACTTAAAAGGAAAAATGATACTACACCACCAGCGGTTCCAGGTGCAACTCCGGGTTTAGCATGTTCTGATTTAGGTAGTGGTACAAATCTAGGTTGTTCAGATGATTCTCCATCAGGTAATGCATGTTATACAGCTCCGGGAATTGGATGGGATTATGAATTTAGGCCAGGTGCTACTAACTGTTTTGGATCTGGTGGACCGACTGTTGGATTTTCTTGGACAAGTCCATGTAGTGGACCTTGGTCTGGTACTTCATTAACACCTAGTGTTCCAAATACTTATACAACATCTCCTACAACTCCCGTCTTTTTTGGTTCATTTCAGAATTTAAGTGATTTGGTAGGGTGTCCATTAAATGGAGTATGGACTATTAACGTTACAGACCATTGGCAACTAGATAATGGTTACATTTTTAGCTGGTCATTATCTCTTGACCAATCGATTATCCCAGGAGGATGGCAATACTCTGTAGGTGCTGATACTGTTATTTGGACCGGACCGGGAACAGTAACTCCAACCTCTGCATTGTCTGCATATATTTCATCTAATCAAATTGGCGTAAATACTTTTACCTCTACTGTAATTGATGAATATGGCTGTTCCTATGATACTACTTTTGATATTGAGATTGTACAGTCCCCAATTCCTAATATCAATAATGGTACTGATACTGCCAAAATATGTGCAGGTGAAATCGTGATTCTAAATGCCAATTATGAAGATCCTAATGCTGAATATTGGTGGAATACCGGAGCCAGCACCGATGAAATCATGGCGGTTATGGAAGGTATGTATTCAATTGAAATTACTGCAGAAGCTATTGGCTCTGAATTGATTTGTAAAGGGAAAGATTCCATTTATGTATCTATTAATCCTACTCCTAAACCAGAATTTGAAGTTGATAATTTACAAGGATGTGCCCCACTGAGTGTATCGTTTACCAACACAACAATACCGAATAATGTTCCACTATTCTATCAATGGAGAATCTATAATGTTTTGGGACAAGAAGTTTTTACATCTAGTTTGACAAATCCTGAGTTTTTCATTGAAGAACCCGGTAAATATCATGTTCAATTAATCGCAGTTACTGAAAACGGGTGTGCCGATTCCATTATGAAATGGAATTTTATTGAAGTATTTCCACAACCGATAGCAGAGTTTTCGTTTACGCCTGAGATCTCATTGATGTCAGAAACGGGTGGGATAGTAACCTTTACCAATTATTGCGATTCAGCTTATTTTGCTAATAATCCTGATGCAACCTGGTATTGGGATTTTGCAGATGGTACACAAGACTCTACACAATGGAATGCCATTCATACATTTTCTACCTGGGGTGATTATGATGTAATGTTTTATATCACAACTGATTATGGCTGTAAAAGCAGTATTAAACATAGAGTCGTTATTGAACAAGATCTAGAATTTCCTAATATCATAACACCAAATAAAGATGGATTAAATGATGTATTTGCAATTAAAAATTTGAATACAGATATCAACCCTGAAGACCCTGATGAATATCGGACCAATTCACTACAAATCTATGATAGATGGGGTAAAAAAGTATATGAAGCAGAAAACTATGATACCTATATGAAAGAGGATCAACTATATGTTGGAGATAAGGTGTTTACAGCTGATAAATTACAAGATGGACAATATTATTTCTCCTTCTATTATAAAGGAAAAGCGAAAACAGTCAAGTATAGCGGATCACTTCTCATTATTCGAGAAAATTAAAAAATAAATTAAAAAAGGCAGTTTAATAAAATATTCTGCCTTTTTTTAATAATAAATGTAAGAAAATGAGTATATTAATTATTTTTTTCAATATGAATTTTTTGTAATTTATATTAAATAAATTTGTATTTTTGAGCGTCCTAAAAAGTTATTCATGAAGATTAGATTAGTAATAATTCTATGTATTGGATTTATATATATATATTCTAATGCTCAGACAACTATTAATATGCCAAATGGTACCGGAACTGCCAACATAACATCATGCAATGCCAATTTTTACGATGCAGGTGGAATTGCCGGAAATCATGGATTGTATCAAAATTCAACTATTAAACTAACTCCTTCTACTTCCGGACAATCCATAAAAATAAATTTTAATAGTTTTGATCTTGGAGAAGGTGCATCAATGAGTATATATGATGGGCCAAACGATACCTACTCTTTAATTGCGATTTATACACAATATCTAAGTCCAATTGGACTGTCAATAGTTGCCGGTCCACAACCCAATAATCCTGATGGATCAATATTTATAAAATTTGTTTCAGTAGAGAATAATAATTCAGGATGGAGTGCAACTGTTGTTTGTCGAGCTCCTTGTCAAAATTATACCGTTCAGTTAGATCCGAATATTACTTCAAAACCAATAGTTGAGGATGTTTATATGAACGTTTGTAAAGATAGTTGTGTGGTTTTTGCTGCTACAACATCATTTTTTCAAAATAACCTAAGTTATACGCAAACTGATAATAATACCCAATTTATTTGGAAGTTTGGATATACACTAAGTGATACTGGTCAAGTTATTACCCATTGTTTTGACCAAGCAAAAGGGTGGGATTACCTGATGTATGCTGTAGATACTATGGGCTGTTATCCAAATACATTTTACAGGGGAAGAATTAGAGTGGCAGATAATCCAATACTAGGAGCCCCCAACCTACCACCTGCTTGTTCAGGAGGAACTTATGATATCGTTGTAGGAAAAGATCCCCTTTCCACCATTCAAATTAATACAGTTGGTGCAAATATTACAGGAACATTATCTCAAGCAGATACTTTAGCTCTCCCTGATGGTGGAACGTGTTATGAATCTGAAGTTTTATATGATGTGTTTAATCCAAATCAAACTCTTACCAATATCAATGATATTATTGGGATTTCAATTGTTATGGAACATTCCTATTTAGGTGAGATTTCAATAAGGTTAACTTGCCCATCCGGAGCATCCGTTCTTTTAAAATCATATACTATTGGAACCCCACCACCACCGGGATCAATAGACAATGCTTGTTCTTTCGGTGGTGGTAATATTGATTTGGGTTGTGCCCCAAATCCCGGATTAGCCAGTACCTGTTATGATGATTGGGGCGTTGGTTGGAATTACGAATTCCGTCCAGGAGCTATGAGTTGTTTTGGAGCAGGTGGTTCAACAGTTGCATATAACTATACTGATGCTTGTGGTCAAACTTGGGGCGGTCCTGCATTAACGCCTAGTGTTCCTAATGCTCAAACGGTGATACCTACAACTCCAGTATACTATGGAACCTTCTCTACTTTAGCTACTCTGTTAGGTTGTCCTTTAAACGGAATTTGGAAAATAACGGTTTGTGACCATTGTTTTATTGATAACGGTTATGTTTTTAATTGGAGTATGTCTTTTAATGACGCTATTGTACCCGGTGGATGGAATTATAATGTGAATCTTGATACAGTATTTTGGCATGGGAGTAATATCACTCCAACAAGCTATAATTCAGCTAGAATAAATTTAGGGGAAGCTGGTTTTTTTAATTATAATGTGACATTAGTTGATGAATATGGGTGCGAATGGGACACCACTTTTTCTTTAGAAGTAGTTCAATCACCAACACCCAATATTAATAATGGTCTAGATACAGCTCGGTTATGTGCAGGAAATATTCTAATTTTAAATGCTAATTATACGGATACAAATGCCGTCTATTGGTGGAATACTGGAGCTAATGTGGATGAAATCATGGCTCTTGTTGAAGGTTTATATACCATTGAAGTTACAGCAACTGCTGCAAATGGTTCTTTGATTTGTACAGGAAGAGATTCCATTTACGTTTCAATTAATCCATACCCTGTCCCGGATTTTGACGTAAATAATAAAAATGGATGTGCCCCACTTCGTATTCAGTTGACAAATTTGACAAAACCGGATACGATTCAATATGATTACAAATGGAAAATTTATGACTTGGATGGACAGGAACTATTTTTCTCCACTCAGAAAAATCCGATTTTTTTTATCGAAAATCCCGGGATTTATCACGTGCAATTAGTGGTTTTGTCTGAAAATGGATGTTCAGATTCCATAATGAAGTGGAATTATATTCAAATTTTTCCTCAACCAACTGCGGATTTTTCATTTAATCCTGAAATATCTTTATTCTCAGAAACGAATGGAATTGTTAATTTTTCAAATTATTGTGACTCAATTTTATTTTTTGATCATAATAATAATTCCTGGTATTGGGATTTTAATGACGGAACTATTGATTCTTCACAATGGAATCCAACTCATACTTATTCTAACTGGGGAGATTATGATGTTACTTTTTATATTATTTCTAATGAAGGCTGTAAGAGTTCTATAAAACATACTGTAATTATTGAAGAAGATCTTGAATTTCCCAATATTATTACTCCTAATAAAGATGGATTAAACGATGTTTTTGCTGTTAAAAATTTAAATACTAATATAAATACTGAAGATCCGGACCAGTTCAGATCCAATTATCTTGAAATTTTTGATCGTTGGGGTAAAAAGGTTTATGATGTAGAAAATTATGATACTTATATGAAAAATGATCAAATCTTTGTTGGCGAAAAATATTTTTCAGGTGAAACCTTACAGGATGGGCAGTATTATTATGCTTTTTATTTTAAAGGTAAAGCAAAAACAGTCAAATATAGCGGTTCTTTATTGATAATTAGAAATAATGAATAAAAATAAATAAATATTCATTATCCTCATTTTTAGAACCTTTATTGAAAAAAAATATAGTATATTTGCATCCCATTTTTTAAACTTTTGGTTTATTAAATGATTTTTTAAATTTTTCAAGTGTAATAACTCAAAATTTTTATTGATGAGACAGCTAAATATTACAAAACAGGTTACCAATCGTGAAACAGCTTCATTAGATAAATATTTGCATGATATTGGCAAAGTTGAATTAATAACTGCCGAAGAAGAGGTTGAATTAGCTCGAAAAATTAAAGATGGAGACCAGGATGCGCTTGATAGACTCACTAAAGCCAATTTAAGATTTGTCGTTTCTGTTGCTAAACAATATCAAAATCAGGGTTTAAATCTTCCGGACTTGATCAATGAAGGTAATTTAGGTCTCATGAAAGCAGCACAACGTTTTGATGAAACAAGAGGATTCAAATTTATTTCTTATGCAGTTTGGTGGATTAGACAATCTATTCTTCAAGCTTTAGCTGAACAATCTCGTATTGTCAGATTACCTTTGAATAAAATTGGCACCATAAATAAAATCGCAAAAGCTTATTCTCAATTGGAACAAGAGTTGCAAAGAGAACCAAAAGCTGAAGAAGTGGCTCGTTTTTTAGATATTACAGAAGCAGAAGTTAAAGACTCCCTGAGAAACGCATCAAGACATATTTCGATGGATGCTTCCTTGAATCAAGATGAAGATAATAATATGTACGATGTCTTGAAATCGGAAGATACACCCACTCCGGATAAGGGATTGTTATATGAATCTCTTAAACTCGAAATTAATAGACTTATATCAACTTTACCTCAAAGAGAAGCGGATGTTGTTAAATTGTATTTCGGTTTGGATAGCAAACATCCTTTGACCCTTGAAGAAATTGGTGAAAAATTTGACCTAACTCGTGAAAGAGTTCGCCAAATAAAAGAAAAAGCAATTAGAAGATTAAAACATACTTCTAAATGTAAAAATTTGAAAGCTTACTTAGGATAATGCTTTGTTTTACAGTTGTTCATTACTAAACAATTATATATTTTATGTCACGTACTATTATTAAAGATCTATTGAAAAACCCCGAATCTGTGGGATTTGGAAACTTAGTTACTGTTAAAGGCTGGGTGAGAACTAAAAGAGGAAATAACTTTGTGGCTTTTATAGCCCTTAATGATGGCTCTAATGTTAATAATATTCAAATCGTTCTTGATCTTAATAACTTTAATGAAGATTTCTTAAAACAAATTACAACGGGTTCCAGTCTTGAAGTTACCGGTACCTTGGTTCAATCGCAAGGAAAAGGTCAAACAGTCGAAATTCAAGCCTCAACAATTCATATTTTTGGAACTGCTGACCCGGAAACCTTTCCACTTCAAAAGAAAGGCCATAGTATGGAATTTTTGAGAGAAATTGCCCATTTAAGACCAAGAACTAATTATTTTGGATGTGTTCTTAGACTTAGACATGCCATGTCTTATGCTATTCATACCTATTTTAATCAAAATGGTTATTTTTATATGCATACTCCAATCATCACAGGTTCTGATGCCGAAGGTGCAGGTGCGATGTTTAGTGTAACAACCATGGATTTAAATAATATTCCAAAAAATCCAGAAGGTCAGGTAGATTATACTCAAGATTTCTTCGGAAAACCGACCTGTTTAACTGTATCAGGACAATTAGAAGGAGAGTTAGGCGCTTTAGCTTTAGGAAAAATCTACACTTTTGGACCCACTTTTAGAGCTGAAAACAGCAATACTCCAAGACATTTAGCTGAATTCTGGATGATTGAGCCGGAAGTTGCTTTTGCTGATATTTTGGATAATATGAATATGGCAGAAGATTTTATTAAATTTTTAGTTCGCTATGCTTTGGAACATAATTTAGATGATTTGCAATTCCTCAATGATATGTTTGATAAAGAATTGATTGAAAGATTGCATTTCGTAGTGGATAATGACTTTGTAAGATTAAAATATACAGATGCCATCGATATCCTAATTCAATCCGGTAAAAAATTTGAATTTAAAGTGGAATGGGGCGTTGATTTGCAATCTGAACACGAAAGATATTTAGTTGAAAACCATTTCAAAAAACCTGTTATTTTAACTGATTATCCTAAAGATATTAAAGCGTTTTACATGAAACAAAATGAGGATGGTAAAACGGTTCGCGCTATGGATGTACTATTCCCAAAAATAGGGGAAATTATTGGAGGTTCTGAAAGAGAAGAGAATTACGAGAAACTTCTAAAACGAATTCAAGAACTTCATATTCCGGAAAAAGATGTATGGTGGTATTTGGAAACCAGAAAATATGGTACTGTCCCTCATGCAGGGTTTGGCTTAGGTTTCGAAAGATTGATGCTATTTGTTACGGGAATGACCAATATCCGTGATGTGATTCCATTTCCAAGAACACCACAAAATGCCGATTTTTAAACCGTGATTCTTAATCTGGCTACAGGAATATTAAGCTGTTTTCTGTATTTAGAAACCGTTCTGCGGGCAATCGTATACCCCTTTAAAGATAGGATTTCTCTAATTTCCTCATCTTGAAGGGGTTTGTTTTCATCTTCCCTCTCAATAATCTCTTTGATAATCTGTTTTACCTCTTTAGAGGATGTGTTTTCATCCCCAACCGATTCAGAAAAAAGATGTTTTAATGAAATTGTCCCAAATGGAGTTTGCACATATTTACTATTTGATACTCTTGAAATCGTTGAAATATCTAAATTAACTTTTTCAGCAATGTCTTTTAAAACCATCGGCTTGATCTCTTTTTCATCCCCACTTAAAAAATATTTTTTCTGCATCTCCATGATACTGTACATCGTATTGTAAAGTACCATCTCCCTCAAATTTAAAGAGTTGATGAATTGATTCGCATGTTCAATATTCTCTTTTATGAATTTCTCAGCTTCTTCTTTTTGTTGAATACTCAACTTTTTATTGTATCTCGAAAAAGTGTTTTGAAACTCTTTAGAGATTTGAATCTTTGGTAAAAATGGGTTGTTTAACTGTAAACTCAATTTTCCATTCTCATTTGTGATGATAAAATCAGGCGTAATATCTTGTAAATTGCTATCCTGACTCACGAGTTGAAAAATGGGTTTTGGATTCAAATGAGTGATAATATTTAGAATTTCTGTTAATTCTTGTTTGTTGATTTTTAATTTTTTACTAATTTTTTCGTATTGTTTTTTAGTAAATTCATCAAAATAATGATTAATGATTTCTGTAGCTTTTTTAATCTCAACAGAATACTCTTTTTTATCTAATTGAATTAGAAGAGATTCCTGTAAACTTCTAGCACCAACTCCATCAGGTTCCAATTGATGTATGACAGAAGTTAAAATTGTTTCAAGATCTTTTTCAGTTTTAAAAATATTATAACTTAAAAGAAAATCAGTTGCTATCGTTGATAGATCAATCGTTAGATATCCGGTATCATCAATATATCCAATTAAATACTGAGCCAGCAATTGATCCTCTTCACTTAATGAAAAATCCTGCAATTGTTGAATTAAATATTCATGGAAAGAGGGAGCTGAAACAATATATGGATCAAAAGACTTTTTTTCACTATCCTTTGGATTGTCCAATAAATAATCAGATTCATCGGAACTGTAACTGTCGTAATTGTCAGATGAATAATATTCTTCAATATTTTGTTCATCGAACATAGTATCAACATTCAATTCTTCATCTTCTAAGTTTTTTTCTTCTTTTATGATGTCGAGATCTCCGGGTTGTTTTTCTGTATCATTATAAATCTCCTCTTCCCGATCGATCTCAAGAGCAGGATTTTCTTCAACTTCCTTTAAAATCTCTTGCTCTAAACTATTGTTTGACAACTCAATCAATTTCATCAACTGAATTGTTTGTTGAGAAATGACTTGCTTAAGCTTTAGTCTTTGATGGAGTTGTTGTTTATGCATTGTTCAGATTTCTTATTTGCAAAAATAAAGTATTTTTGCCATTTAAACAAATAAATTTTCTTAAAAATAATTCATTTATGACACTAAAAGAGCTTAAACATTTGTTCCTGAATTCTTTAAAAACAATATATCCAATCTCAGAGATCAATCAATTATTTTATATTTCCATTTATAATAGATTGAAAATGAGTAAAGTAGAAGTTTTACTCCATATTAATGATGAATTTGAAAATGTTGAAATTTTACATGATTTAGAAAGGTTAAAAACTTCTGAACCCATCCAATATATATACCAACATGCGATTTTCTACGATTTAGATTTTAAAGTTTCTCCAGATGTATTGATTCCTAGACAAGAGACGGAGGAGTTGGTACAAATGATTTTGGATAAAAACAAACAAACTCATCATTTAAAAATTCTGGATATTGGCACAGGGAGTGGTGCAATAGCAATCGCACTTTCAAAAAATTTACAATATGCCGATGTATATGCATCAGATTTCTCAGAAAAAGCATTACAAATTGCTCATGAAAATGGTAAACAAAATGAGGTACAAATCATGTTTTTGAAGCATGATATTTTAAAAGATGATATTTCCATTTTTCCTGATCATCTTGATGTGATAGTGAGTAACCCACCATATATTCCTACTTCTATTTCAAAGGAATTGCATTCAAATGTAGTCCTGTTTGAGCCTCATTCAGCTCTATTTGTTCCTGATCAGGATCCAATCCTTTTTTATAAAAAAATTGCTGAGATTGCATATCAAAAATTAAAAAATGAAGGGCAATTATTTTTTGAAACATTTGAATTATTTCATAAAGATATAATTAAACATCTAGAAATTGTAGGTTTTTCAAATATTCAGTCTATAAAGGATATAAATGGTAAAAATCGTTTTATTTCAGCAGAAAAAATTGTATATTTGCGTTAACAAATATTAATAAATTTTTTTATGAAAAAAATTATTTCTTTACTTCTATTCTCAATAGTTACTTTAAATGTTTTTGCGACAACAGCTTTCCCCGAAAAAGTTGAATTTACTCAACCCAATGGAGAAAAAGTGACTATATTTATGAAAGGAGATGAGTTTATAAAATATGCAACCACTATTGATGGATTCACTTTATTATACGATTCAGAAGGCTTTTTTAATTATGCTATGGTAAATCAGGAAGGAAATTTAGTTCCATCCATTTTTCATGCACAGGATATTACCAAGAGAACATCCGCTGAAATTCATTTTCTTCAATCCATTTCGACTGGTTTATATTTTAGTATTGAACAAATTAACTCTTTTCAATATATTAGATCGATTACTGAAAATCAATTGTCATCAATCAATTATAATTCTAGGGGATCATTAAAATTACTTTGTATTCTTATGGGGTTCCCGGACAAACCATTTGTTAAAACAAATGCTGATTTTCAGAATTTATTCAATCAAATCGGATATAATTTTGGCAGTGCTGCAGGAAGTGTCCGTGATTTTTATACAGAAGCATCTTATAATCAGCTAAATGTGATTTTTGATGTTGTTGGACCTTTTACATCAGCAAACGATATGAACTATTATGGAAGTAATTCTTATGGAGATGCATCCCAATTGGCTTATGAAGCGATTCAATATGCTGATCCTCTAGTAAATTTTGCCGATTATGATAACAATAATGATGGACAAGTAGATGGCTTATACATCATTTTTGCCGGCAACGGTGAGGAAGCAGGAGCAGGGGCAGATGCCATATGGTCACATGCTGGTGGTGTTTATACCAATTTAGATAATGTTCAGATTTCAGGTTATGCATGTTCTCCTGAACATAGAGGAGCATCGGGTAATGCAATTACCTATATTGGAGTTATTTGTCATGAACTTGGACATGTATTAGGTGCTCCGGATTACTATGACACGAATTATGAAACAGGTGGATCTTATGATGGAACCGGTACCTGGGACCTTATGGCTTCTGGTTCTTGGAATGGAAGTGGTAGAACTCCGGCACATCCAAATCCCAGGATTAAAGTTTATACCTATCAATGGGCTCAAGTTGAAACGTTGACAACTGCTCAAGTGGTTGCTATTCCTCCTTCAAAAGATTATTCAAATGCTTTTTATAGAATCAATACTTCCACGAATAATGAATATTTTATTTTGGAAAATAGAACATTAAATGGCTTTGATATTGGAAATCCGGGGAATGGAATGATGATTTACCGATGTGCTTCAAATATTAATTCCGGAAGCATTAATACAACTCATAAGCAAAAGTTTTATCCTGTGGCTGCTAATAGTACTCAGGCATTACCTACAACATTATCTTATGGGTCTATTGAATCCCCATCTTGTCCTTGGCCCGGAACTTTAAACAAAACATCTTTTACAGATGCGACCCTTCCTTCAATGAAGTCATGGGCAAACGTAAATACCAATAAACCTATTACAAATATTTCCTTAAATAATTCTAATAGTATCATTACTTTTGATTTTATGGGTGGTGGTCCTTCTGCTACCTATCCGGTTTTTTCCCCTAATACAAATGGAGCAACCATTACCCCATCAAATGGATCTGTTTCACCCGTGATTGCCGGTGGTTCTTATTCTTTCACTTTACAAATTGCAGCTAGTTATTCAAATTCAAATGTCATTGTAAGAGTAGGTGCTGATACTTTAATTCCAGTGAATTCAATTTATACCATTCCAAATATCAATTCCCCAAAGGTAATTGAATTGTTAAATTTAAATATCAATCAGTATCCAATTATTGCTTATCCAAGTACTAATGGAGCAATTAGCCCCAGTGATACAACTTTAGTGAATTATAATTCAAATATTTCCTATGCAATCACTCCAAATGTTGGTTATTCAGTTCTAGAAGTTTTTGTTGATAGTGTAAGTGTTGGAGTAGTTTCATCCTATACATATACTAATGTTATGGAACCTCACTCCATTTATGCACATTTTCAAGTCGGCTCACCTGATATTATTCAGTCCTCCTCGAATAATTTGTACTTTACAACAACTCAAAATGTTCCATCTGACTATCAAGTTACAACGGTAACTGCAGATATTTCACAGCTTACGATTAATATTTTAGTTAAAGCACCCCAACATTTTCAAGTTTCTCTAAATGGAACGACATGGTATTCGCAGTTAGTAGTTCAGAAATCGAATTTACCTGAAGAATTGTACGTGAGATTTTCTCCAACTATTATAGGACAAATTTCAGATACAATTAAAATTTCAAGTTACGGGGCAATGTCATACCTTTTTGTTTCCGGATTATCTAATGTTGGGGTTGAAGATATTCGTCTTGACGAAAATGATGTAATGGTTTATCCAAATCCTACTCAAAATGAAATATTTATAGAATTGTCTGAACAATTTCAAAATTTTCCAGATTGGGAAATCGAGATATACGATATATTAACTCATAAACTTCAAGAGGATAAAATTCAAAATTCTAAAATGAATATTGATGTTAGCAAACTTCCCTCAGGTGTATATTTTATTATTTTGTCCAATAAAAACAATCGAATCGTTAAGAAATTTGTAATTCAATAGGTTCGATTGCTCGTGTGCTCATGTGCTCGTGTGCTCGATTTTTTAACTCTTCACTCTTCACTTTTCACTCTTCACTTTTCACTCTTCACTCTTCACTCTATTGGATGATTTCTCCTTCGTTAATTGCTTTTTGTAAAAGGGATTCTTTGAGTTTATTGATGTATTTTACCTTCTTTTGTTGAATCAACATACTTCTGATGCTGTTTTGTTCATCCGTCGTTTCTGAAGGGGTATATTGTGTCTTAAAATCAAGAAAAACAACCAGATATCGGTATTGATTATCAGATACATCGATATTTTTATGATCACTTAATAATGCTTCTTTGTCATCAATATTAAACGGAAAATCTTGTTCTAAATAATCTAGTAACATCCATTGGTTGTCCTCTAAGAAATATTCAATGGAATCACCGCAGAGTTGGATTAGTTTCTTTTTTTCTGATACTCTTTTTTGGTCATTAAACAAAATATCCTTGATTTGATTTCCAACAATTGATTTTTTGAAAAGCTTTACATAGTTAACACGAACAACATTTTGTTGAACAGGTTCAGACTCTTTATATTCACCAATAAAATGTTTCAATTCTTTTTCTGAAACCAAAAATTTCAAAGAATCCTCTGTTATTTTGTTAAAATAGGCTTCAATTAAAAGGTGTTCTTTATATTTTCTGATTTGTTCATCAAAGTTTTTTTCGCGTAGAGATAATTTTTTATCAGCTTCGTGAAGTAAAACTTGATCTCTTAGCCAGTCATTAACATACAAGTCAAACATCGCAATACTATCCTCCTTTAAGAGACCTGATGGGATGTTTTCCACTACCTCAGACTCAAACAATTTCTTATTATATACTTCTGCAACGATTCTGTTTTTTTTGTGTTGGCAAGAAGTTGAGATTATAATAACTAAGCTTAGAAAATAGATGATTTTTTTCACTTATTTTTTTAAAATTGATTTAAAAACTTCTTCGTTAATCATAATAGGATAACGTTGTTTTAATTCAGATAACCAACGATTTTCAAGTTCATTTTGATATTCAGTCACAATAATAGCTCTAATTTCGTTAAAAGGTTTATTATATTGATCTTTAACAGATTCGTAGAATTTTGCAATTCCTATAGTATCTCTAAGAGCTTCATTCCAAACCTTTTGAGTATTGATTTCGAACAAGATCATACCTTCTCTATATTCAGTAACTAAATCGTTAAATTCAGGATATTTATTTTCAAGCATAGCGTTTTCATAGGTGAGAATTTTATCTTGAACATAGTAAGGAAAACGTTCTCTCAAAAAATCTATTAAATCACCTTTGTAATCCATACCTTGAAAACGGGCAATAAATTTTGCAAATTCTGCAACACTTTCTTTTTGATCAGCATAGGTAAACAAAGGTTTTAGGTCTTCAATACCTTTTAATTTGGAGAGATCAGTAGTGTCCGGATTTTTGAAATAGTTTTCAGGGATATTTTTGGCTAAAAATTTGAAAGCTTTTTCTTTGTTTTTATCATTGTATTTATATTCTTTTTTAAGTTTTTCAACCAATGATTCTTTGCTTTTGTGGGATCTTTGATCTCTGGATATTTTATTTTTCATTATATGAGAAAAAGTTTCATTTTCTGTGTCAACATATTCAATATTAACAACTTTAATGAAATGCCATCCTAAATTTGAAGCAACCGGAGTTAAAGAATAGGAGCCAGGTTGAATATTGATACAAGCTTGCACGAAACTACCTGCTCTGCGGTTAGGTGCGAAAGGTTCTATTTCGCCACCTTTTTCTTTAGTAGCTTTATCATCGGAATATTCTTTAGCAATATTTTCAAATGAAACGCCTGAATTTAATTGTTCTTTAATAATATTAATTTTAGAAATAGTTTGATCACTCATTTGATTTGTCCTGGCAAGAGTATCTTCAATAAAAATTTGTTTTATGGAGATTTTATTCATTGCTTTAGCTTTGTCTTGAACCATTACCAAATGGTAGCCATATCCGGTGCGAATAGGCATTGAAATTGAACCAACAGGAGTGGAATAAGCACCAGTTTCAAAAGGATATATTAAATCAAAAACGGTAAAATAGCCTAACTCACCTTTATTTCCGTATTGCCAACGTTTAGATTGAGGATTGAATTGATCTTGAGCCGATTTATCATCAGAGTATTGAACTGCTGCTTCAAAAAAAGTTAGTTCTCCTTTTAGAATTTTATCTCTGATTTGTAATGCTTTTTTGTATGCTGTTAAAGTGTCTGAAGCGGAAGCAGTTGCAGAACAAGAAATTAAGATATGAGAGGCGCGGATATGAAATTTCGCACGTTCGATAGCTTCTTTAACTAATTGGTCAGTAACCTCTTTATCAATAAGATACTGTTGAGCAGATTGGGTTCTGTATGATGCAAGTTCTTTAATAAAAGCATTTGCCGTATCAATACCTTCAGAATAACCTTGTTTTACTTTTAATTTGAAATTAATATACAAATTCAAATATTCTCTAATCTCTTGTTCCGTGGCCGTTTTGATATTATTGTTCTTTTTAAACGCATTAAGGAACTCTGTTTTAGTAACTTTATCATTACCGTAGGTAAACAAAATTTCATCGTTTTTTTGAGAATAAGCAGTTGATAGAACGATGATTAAATAAAGAAATAAAATTGATTTTTTCATAGATATTTTATATTTTACAGTTTTCAAAAATTAAAGTGCAAATATATAAAAAAAGAGCTTTTAAACGAACAAACATTAATAAATACTTGAAATAATAATCTTATTTAAAATATTTTTTTTTAGTATAAATTATACTATTGAATCAGTTTTTTTTGTATTTTTGCAGACTCAAATTAAAAGAGGCTCTTTAATTTGATAATCAACCAGTTAACCTCTAAGTAAAACCTTTTAAAAAAATGATTTGCTTGCAAATCGAACAAAAAAATGTCAGAAGAATTAATAAACAATCCGGAAATGGAAGTTAACAACGAAGAACAAGTTGTAGAAACTCCTGAAATTGAGAATGTTGAAGTTGAACAACCTGTTGCTGAAGTGGAAACAAAGGTAGTAAAAGAAGAATTACCAGAAGTTGAAGTAACTGCACCAAAGAAAACCAAAGTTATTGAGAGTGCTTATCCATCTCTTGATGAATTCAATTGGGATTCTATTGAGAAAAAAGGGTCAAAATATTCTGCAACTGAACAAGATAGATATGAAGATCTTTACACTAAATCTTTCAAATCAATTGATGAAAATGAGGTGATTCTAGGTAGTATCGTTTCTATCAATAGTAGAGAAATTGTTGTTAATATTGGGTTCAAATCAGATGGTGTTATTTCAGCTAATGAATTACGTTACAATTCTGATTTAAAAATTGGAGACACTATTGAAGTTTATGTTGAAAATCAAGAAGATGCAACAGGCCAATTACAATTGTCTCACAAAAAAGCTCGTTTATTACAATCTTGGAATCGTGTTAATTTAGCATACGATAATCAAGAAATCATAACCGGTTATGTAAAATGTAGAACTAAAGGTGGTTTAATCGTTGATGTATTTGGTATTGAAGCATTCTTACCAGGTTCTCAAATCGATGTTAAACCTATTCGTGATTATGATATTTATGTTAACAAAACTATGGAATTCAAGGTGGTTAAAATTAACCATGAATACAAAAACGTAGTAGTTTCACATAAAGCATTAATTGAAGATGAATTAGAAGCTCAAAAAGCTGAAATTATTGCACGTCTTGAAAAAGGACAAATTTTGGAAGGAACTGTTAAAAATATCACAAGCTACGGTGTATTTATCGATTTAGGTGGTGTTGACGGTTTAATTCACATTACAGACCTTTCATGGGGAAGAATTATCCACCCAGAAGAGATTGTTCAATTAGATCAAAAAATCAATGTTGTTATCCTTGATTTCGACGAAAACAAGAAACGTATTGCATTAGGATTAAAACAATTAACTCCACATCCATGGGATGCATTAGATACAAATCTAGCCATTGGTGATAAAGTAAAAGGTAAAGTTGTCGTTATCGCTGATTACGGTGCATTTATTGAAGTACTTCCAGGAGTTGAAGGTCTTGTTCACGTATCTGAAATGTCTTGGTCACAACATTTACGTACTGCTCATGATTTCTTAAAAGTAGGTGATGAAATTGAAGCAGTTATTCTTACTTTAGATCGTGACGAAAGAAAAATGTCATTGGGTATTAAACAATTAATTCCAGATCCATGGGAAAATATTGTTAGCAGATATCCAGTAAATTCTAAACATACAGCTACAGTTCGTAATTTCACTAACTTTGGTATTTTTGTTGAATTAGAAGAGGGTGTAGATGGATTAATCCATATTTCAGATCTTTCCTGGTCTAAAAAAATCAAACATCCAGCTGAATTTACAAAAATTGGTGATTCTATAGAAGTTGTTGTTTTAGAAGTAGATGTTGATAATCGTCGTTTGAGCTTAGGTCACAAACAACTAGAAGAAAATCCATGGGATGTATTTGAATCTATCTTTACAATTGGTTCTGATCATGAAGGTACTATCATCAGCCAAAATGATAAAGGGTATGTAATCGCTTTATCTTACGGAATTGAAGGATTTGCATTCAACAGAGCAATGGCAAAAGAAGACAAATCAAATCCAAAGGTTGAAGAGATTTTAATGTTTAAAGTAATTGAATTCTCAAAAGAGGCAAAGAAAATTACATTATCTCACACCAAAACATGGCAAGAATCTAAAGAAGAAGAAGAAAAACGCAATGTTTCTGAAGATAAAAAGAAACAAAAAGAGATCACTAAGATCAATGATAATAATGAAAAATCAACCTTAGGAGATTTAAGTGTACTTCAAAACTTACAAGCTGACTTAAAGAGAAAAGAAAAATAGTCTAAAGTCTATATAATAATGAAAGGCCGCATTTGCGGCCTTTTTTTTTGATATTTTGACAACGGGAACCTTTACCGACGAAGCACTGCAATTATATTCTAATAAATAACGGATGAAATGCATGCTAAATACTTCATTTAGAAGTGCTTTTGAAGTTATAATAATTTGCATCCAAACAGCACCCTACTTTTATAAGAATAACTTTTTCCCTGATTACCATTCCCCAAAACTCTTAACTCTTCACTCTTATCTCTTAACTCTTTTAGGCATTCCCCTTTGGCGTTGCTCAACTCAATTCCCAACTCATCGAATATGAAAACCGTCGCTAGCCAAAGGGTCGGTCTCCGGCCTGTACTCCTCGTTTCGCTGCAAGGGTCTGAGCGGCCGGGCAGTAGCTCCCAGGGTCGCTCTGCCCGATCCGTCATCCCCTAAGCAGCTCAACTTGCGGGGTACTTGGCCTTCGCCCTAATGCGGGAGGGAAACCCCGCATTAGGGCGAAGCCGGAATGCCCAATTAAAATGTAAAAAAAAAAATTTGTAGTCAACTGATCGCTGACTACAAACTTTTTTGATGAGTTATACTGTTTAAAGGGATTAAACCATAGGTCCGAATTGAACCAAGGATTCACCGTCTTTAGTATCAGTGAAAGTTTTGAAGTTTTTAACAAATGAAGCTGCTAAATTATTTGCAGATTTTTGGAATGCTTCTTTATCGTTCCAGCTGTTGGCAGGATTTAAAATGTGGTCAGCAATTCCTTCAATGTGTTTAGGTATTGTTAGATTAAAAGGATATACGATTTCAGTTTCACAATCGATCAATTCATCATTTAAAATGGCAGAAATGATACGTCTTGTGTCTTTGATTGAGATTCTTTTACCACCTGAGTTGAAACCACCGCCAATCCATCCAGTGTTCACTAAATAGGCAGTTGCATTGTGTTCTTCCATTTTTTTACCAAACACATCAGCATATTTTGTTGGATGCAACATTAAGAAAGCAGCTCCAAAGCAGGATGAGAATGTTGGTGTTGGTTCAACGATTCCTCTTTCAGTTCCGGCTAATTTTGCAGTATATCCACTTAAGAAATAGTACATCATTTGTTCTTTAGACAATAAAGAAACGGGAGGTAAAATGCCAAATGCATCAGCTGATAAGAAAATAACTTTTTTTGGATGTGTTCCTTTTGATTCCGGTTTAACAATATTTTCAATGTGGTGGATAGGGTAGGATACACGAGTGTTTTCTGTTTTATCTGCCGAAGAAAAATCAATGTTTCCTTCGTTATCAATAACTAGATTCTCTAGTAATGCATCTCTTCTGATTGCATTATAGATTTCAGGTTCATTTTCTTTACTTAAATTGATACATTTTGCATAACATCCTCCTTCGAAATTGAAAACGCCTTCATTATCCCAACCATGTTCGTCGTCACCAATTAATGCTCTTTCAGGGTCTGTAGATAGAGTAGTCTTTCCGGTACCTGAAAGGCCAAAGAAAATTGCAGTTTCTCCGTTTTTCCCTTGATTAGCGGAACAGTGCATTGAAGCAATTCCATTAAGAGGCAAGAAATAGTTCATTACTGAAAAAATTCCTTTTTTCATTTCTCCACCGTACCAAGATCCACCAATTAGTGCCATCTTTTCGGTTAAATTAAAGGCAATAAATACATCACTGTTCAAACCTTGCTCTTTCCAATTTGGATTAGATGCTTTACAGCAATTCATAACTACAAAGTCTGGCTCAAAGTTTTCTAAAGCTTCTTGAGGAGGACGGATAAACATATTTTTTACAAAATGAGCTTGCCATGCCACCTCAGTGATAAAGCGAATTTTTAGTCTTGAATCCAAATTGGCACCTGCCCATAAATCCATTACATAAACATCTTTATTCTCTAATTGGTTTTGACAGATGTTTTTTAAATGGTTCCAAATTTCAGGAGTTATTGCTTTATTATCTGAGCTTTTTTTAGTAGGATCATGCCACCAAATGTTGTTTTCAGTGTTTTGATCTTTTACAACATATTTATCTTTTGGAGATCTTCCGGTAAATATGCCGGTGTCAACAGATAATGCTCCCGATTTAGTCATGTAAGCTTTTTCATAGCCTTCAAGATTGGGTCGAGTTTCATGATTAAACAATTCATCATAACTTAGATTATGATAGATTTTTCCGGAATTTTGAATGCCTAAGGCGCGCAGTTGCTCTTTGATATTGTTCATATATATTTTATTTGGTTATATTTCAGATATATAATTCAGCTACTATGTAATAATTTTGTAACATTATCATTTTGCAAACTTAAATAACATAATTTGATTAAAATACTGATTTATATTTTTTTAAGAATTTTTAGGAATTTTTGGAGATAAATAAAATTTTGAACTTAATTATTATGTATTTTTGCTTAAAGAAATTTAAAATTAACAATTAAATACCTAAAATTATGATAAACAAAAGAATCGAAGAAGCCATCAACAATCAAATCAACGCTGAACTATGGTCAGCCTATTTATACTTGTCCATGTCTTTAGATTGTGCATCTAAAGGTTTACAAGGAGCCGCAAACTGGTTTGATATTCAATTTCAGGAAGAGCAAGCACATGCTTTAAAATTTAAAAATTATTTAGTGGCAAGGGGCGCAAAAGTAACTTTGATGCCAATAGCTGAAGTAAAAACAGAATGGCCTAGTTTGTTAGAGATCTTTAAAGATACTTTACATCATGAACAAAAAGTAACTGCTCTGTTGAATAATATTTACAAAATCGCTTTGGAGGAATCTGATGTGGCGACTCAATCCATGTTAAAATGGTTTATTGATGAGCAAGTGGAAGAGGAAGAAAACGCAAATAGTATGATTGATGCCTTAAAAATGATTGGGGATAATGGGTATGGACTTTATATGCTAGATAAAGAGTTGGCTACCAGAGTTTTTGTTCCAATTCCTGCTTAGTCCCTAGAGAAATAATGAAAAAAAATACAAAAAAAATCAAAAATATGACGAGTCGTATATAATTTTTTGTATTTTTGCGGCGGAGAGATGGCAGAGTGGTCGATTGCGGCGGTCTTGAAAACCGTTGAGGTGAAAGCCTCCGGGGGTTCGAATCCCTCTCTCTCCGCCAGAACGCCTAAAGTGCTGAAATTTCACACTTTAGGCGTTTTTTCTTTCCCTTTTTTCACATTTTTCACTTTTTTATTCTTCATAATATTAGAATTTTTCGCTAAAATTATAATTACAGTCATACATCATCTTTGCGGATTTTTTCTCAAAAATCTTCCATTAATTTTTTCCACTATTGAAAAAAATGAATTAATAAATTTTAATATATTTTAAGAAAAATTAACAAAATATTCGAAATTTTTTGTATTTTTGCGCGTCACAATAATATATAATGTTGTCTCTAAATATGGTATAATGAAGTTTTTTTCTTTTCTCTTTTTTCTATCTCTATCATTTTCAATGCTTGCTCAAAATTGGACTATAGGGAGTAAAATAAGTATTTGTAAAGGTGAACAAATAACAATTACTTCACCTATCAATAACGCATCAAATTACTCATGGTCTACAGGTGATATTACACAGTCTATTACTGTATCGCCTGAATCAAGCACATTGTATATTGTAACAGTTCTTTTTAACGGTATTCAAAGTATTGACTCATCAACAGTTTTTGTGTTTTCTGTTGACGCTGGTTATAATGATACAATCTGTAAAGGAGATTCAGCTCATTTTATTGCCTCTGGTGGACAAATGTACGTTTGGTATCCAACGGAAGGATTACAAAATCCAAATGGACAATACAATTCAGTAAAAACTGATACCAATGTAACTTACTATTGTGATATCACTTCAATTGGTCCCAATAATATTTTTAATGGAGATTTTGAATTAGGGAATGTTGGTTTTCTTAGTAATTATTTATATAGCAATAATTTATGGAATGCAGCTACTTATGCAGTTGGTTTTTTCCCGAGTGACCATCACGCTAACTTTTCTTCTTGTGCTGATCATACCTCTGGAGCAGGTAAGCAAATGGTTGTAAATGGAGCTCCAAATCCCAATACTATGGTTTGGAAACAAACAATTGAGGTCGTTCCAAATACAAATTATATCTTTTCAAGTTGGGTTCAAAATGTGGGACCAGATGCCAATTTAGCTCAATTACAATTTAAAATAAATTCTAACTTAATTGGACCTGTCTTCGAATCCTCTAGTGTGATTTGCCAGTGGAGTAATTTCTATACTTTATGGAACTCAGGTTCAAATACTGTTGCTGAAATATCAATTGTAAATCAAAATGTAGGCGGAAGCGGAAATGACTTTTCTTTAGATGATATCTATTTTGCTGAAGTTAAAGTATGTACAGATTCTGTTCAGGTTATTGTAGATACTACTCAAATGACAATTGGAAATGATACTACCATTTGTGAAGGACAATATTTTTTCCTTCAAACGGATGGCGTTTTTGATTCCTATTATTGGTCAACAGGATCAACCGCACCCTCAATTATGGTTTTAGTTCAAGATCAATATACCGTTACATGTTCTACTCCCTACCATTGTGAATTAACTGATACGGTTAACGTTTTCTTTAAACCTCAACCAAGATTGGAATTAACTACAACTAAAAATCCTATTTGTGAAGGGGAAAATGTTCAAATCTTTGTTGAAAGTTCTACAACACCCCTCTTCTTATC
>DAONEU010000003.1:0-25018 GCA_035403245.1 Bacteroidales bacterium
TCAAAATTAAATCCAAGAGTATCCACATTTTCCGGGAACACTTATGTGTTGGGAAATTTTGGACATTTTAAAAAAAAATAATCCCAATTTTTTTATCCTCTCCCCACCCCCATTTCATTCTTTTTTGTACTTTTGTAAAAATTATTAAATTATGAATTTTACATTTTTTCATAGACCCGATTCGAGAAAATTTAACTATAAACCTCAATTCTTCGTCCCTGATGATGAAAAACCTAAACGTAACTCCTCAGAATATAACTCCGATGAGTTCGCTGAAAGACTTCATAGAAGTTGGGGCCAAAGAAGACATAATAAAAAACAAGGGATCTCTAATTTCAAATCTATCGTCTGGATCGTCTTTATCCTTTTTCTCCTTATTTTCGTTTACTATAAATTCTTTATGAAATAATCTTCCTCTTCTCATATGTCTGACATCATCCACCTTCTTCCCGAAAACGTCGCTAACCAAATCGCTGCCGGTGAAGTGGTGCAAAGACCAGCGTCCGCCGTTAAAGAATTGATCGAAAATGCTGTTGATGCAGGTTCTACTCAAATCCAACTTATCATTAAAGATTCCGGAAAAACACTTATCCAAATCGTAGATAATGGTAATGGTATGAGCTTTTCTGATGCTCGCCTTTGCTTTGAAAGACATGCTACTTCTAAGATTTCTTGTGCAGACGACCTTTTTCACCTTACTACCAAAGGTTTTAGAGGTGAAGCGCTGGCATCTATTGCCGCCATTGCACATGTCGAGCTTAAAACCAAACAAGCTGATGATAATATCGGCACTCAATTACTTATTGAAGGGTCATCCATCAAAGAACATATTCCAATAGCAACTCAGGATGGAACCTCTATCTCGGTTAAGAACCTGTTTTTTAACGTTCCAGCCAGAAGAAATTTCTTGAAGTCTGATTCTATTGAATTCTCTCATATCGAAGAAGAATTCTATAGAGTCGCTCTCATTCATACTAATATCAGTTTTTCTTTTTATCACAACAACAATCTGATCATGCAATTACCTGCTGGTAATTTTAAAACCAGAATTGTAAATGTTTTTGGAAATCATTTGAAAGACAAATTGTTCCCTGTCGAACAGTCAACGGGTGATATTTCCATTTCCGGATTTATTGCTAAACCTGAAAACGCTCGAAAAAAGAAAAATGACCAGTACATTTTTGTTAACAATCGGTTTGTATACCATTTTTATCTGAAACATGCTATTGAAAGCGCCTATAAAGAGATGATCCCTGATGGTTACAAACCTGCCTTTTTTATTAAAATAGATTTAGATCCGGCTTCTATAGATGTTAATATTAGTCCAACTAAAATTGATGTAAAGTTTCAAGACGAGAAATTGATTTACGGTATTCTTCATGCAACTGTAAGAAAAGCTCTAGGTACACTATCTTTAACACCTCAAATCGATTTTGATTATGAACCCGGAATGGATGTGTCTCAGATCAAAGATCAGTCAGTAATCAAACCACCTACAATTACTCTAAATCCTGACTATAACCCATTTAATTCAAAAACAACTGCCTCTTCATATAAAAAAAATGATTTTACTCCTAATCAATCATTTCAAGAGTGGAATCATTTTTTATCTGATTTGAAAAACAATCCGGAGCAAACTCAAAATGAGGAGAGGGAGAACCATTCTTTGTTTTTTGAAGAGAAACAAGAGGACGAACAATTCTCATTTCTGAATAACGATCAATTATCCTGTTTTAATTTTACAGATAGGTATCTCATTTGTAATTTCGAAAAACAAGTTGCAGTTATTGATATTTTGAATTCAAGAGAACGTATTTTGTATGAGCAATATCTAGATGCACTTCAAAACACGCCTATTATTGTTCAGCAAAGTTTATTTCCGGAGATGGTGACTTTTAGTTCCTCTCAGATGGAGATGATTTTGGAAATTAAAAAAGAACTTTATCAATTGGGCTTTGATTTGGAACAGATCGACTCAACTTCATTTGCTGTAAATGGAACTCCTATTGATGAAGAGTTTAATAATGTTCAGGACACCCTTTTGGAAATTGTTAATTTGTTTAAAACGGAACAATTTTTAAATAAAAACGATAAATTTAAAAGTTTGGCGCTAACTATGTCAAGACAGAAAAAAGGGAAGTATACCCCTTTTCAATCACAGCAAGAGCGGATCTATTTCATACGACAATTGTTCGGTACTTTAGTCCCAACCATCTCTCCAAGCGGAAAAAAAACGATTCAATATCTCCAATTGGATCAATTTCCAAAATGGTTTGAATAAAAAAAGAGCAGTTTAAAACCGCTCTTTTAATTGTTGATTACAATAAAACATCCTATCTTGGTGGAAAACACTTCCATGTTTTTTGAATAATTTAAAATAGTTTCAATGACATGTTTTCTGGGTCTTAGATTTTGGTTTTTATTGTTTTGTTTCAAAAGGGTAATATTTTTTTCCATAGGCAAAAGTATTAAAAACGATCACTTTATAGCTATAGAACGGCACCCAATTAAAAATATTGTTGGTTGTTGAAAATAAAGTTACTATTAACAAATAATAACATTATTCTCTTTAATTAGTTTGCGAAGATTAATTAACGCATATCTCATTCTACCTAGAGCTGTGTTAATACTTACATTCGTCATTTCGGCGATATCTTTGAAACTGATATCCTCATAGATTCTCATCTCAAGAACTTCTCTTTGTTCATCTGGTAACAGTTGAACTAAAGCCTTAACATCTTCGTTGATTTGTTCTTCGATTATTTTTTGCTCAACTGAACAATCTGTCCCATTCAAAACATCAAAAATATCAAAATCATCCCCGGATTCAAAAGCAGGCATTCTTTGAACTTTACGATAATAGTCAATTTTTAAATTATTCGCAATTCTCATTACCCATTGAACAAACTTACCTTCTTCTTTGTAGGAACCTGAACGAAGTGTGTTTACAACTTTAATAAAAGTATCTTGAAATATATCTTCAGCTAACTCTCTATTCTTAACTGACAATAAGATATAAGTAAAAATCTTTTTTTGATGACGTTGAATTAAATACTTTAGTGCTGATTCATCACCATTAACATAACTTAGGATAAGTTCATTGTCGCTAATTTCAAGCTGTCTCATAAGGTCTCCCTTCTTTAATAGATTAGTACTGTTAAAAAAATGTAGAAATCTAATCGATAGCTTGTCTCCTTTAATTTTTGATGATTATTAATGCGCAAATATACAACAAATTTTAAAAAAATTTCTTTTTAAATAAATAAAAAATAATATTTTTATATTTATCAGTATTTCAATATTTTACAATCTAAATAATTTGATCAAAATAAGCAATTGTTTTCATTAAACCCTCTCTCAACTGGATTTTTGGCTCCCAATTTAGAAGTTTTTTTGCTTTTTCAATATAAGGTTGTCGTTGCATTGGATCATCTGAAGGGAGTGGTTTATATATAATGGATGATTTAGTCCCGGTTAGTTCAATAACCAAATGAGCCAACTCATTCATTGTAAATTCATTTGGATTACCAATATTGATCGGTCCAATAATACTTTCATCTGTATTCATCATAGAGACCATCCCTGAAATCAAATCATCGCAATAACAAAAACTTCTGGTTTGATTTCCATCACCAAAAATGGTAATATCTTTACCTTGTAGAGCCTGAACAATAAAATTGGAAACTACTCGCCCATCATTAGGGTGCATCCTGGGGCCATATGTATTAAATATACGAACCACTTTGATTTTCACATTGTTTTGTCGGTGATAATCAAAAAAAAGTGTTTCTGCACATCTTTTTCCCTCATCATAACATGATCTAATCCCAATCGGATTTACATTTCCCCAATACTCTTCAACTTGTGGGTGAATATTTGGATCACCATACACTTCACTTGTTGATGCTTGAAGTACAGTCGCTTTAATCCTTTTTGCCAATCCAAGCATATTAATGGCTCCCATTACAGAAGTTTTAATTGTCTTAATTGGATTATATTGATAATGAATTGGAGATGCAGGACATGCAAGATTATAGATCTCGTCTACTTCGACAAAATAGGGCGCAATCACATCGTGTCTAACAACTTCAAAATATGGATTATCTAGTAAATGAACAATATTTTTCTTACTTCCTGTGAAATAATTATCTAAGCATATCACTTCATTCCCCTCATTTAAGAGCTTTTCACATAAATGGGATCCAAGGAATCCGGCACCACCGGTAACTAATATCTTTTTCATCTTGTAATTTTAATTCGCAAAAGTAAGGATTTTATTATGAATTTCTGCATTTAATACTTAAAAGATTTAACTTAAATATAGTATATCTTTTAGTTTATACTTCTGTAATGCAATTTTCTTGATGTTTCTTCTTAAAACTTAAGGAGAACAAAATCAAACCTGCCCAAATAAATCCAAAACAGATGATATGTGCCATTGTAAAAGATTCTTTGAAAACAAATAGCCCAATCAGTAATTGTAAAGTAGGTGAAAAATATTGGATAAAACCAAGTATGGATAAAGGGACCGTTTCCGTAGCTTTTCCAAACAAAATTAAAGGAATAGCCGTTGCCGGTCCGGCACCAATCAATAACAATATCGTTGATCCATGCGATAATTCGTAAGTGTTTGTATGATTTAAAAAGGGCATAATCATCAATGATAATGCGATTGGAATAATCATCACTGTCTCAATCGCAAGTGCTGGAATAGCGTCAACTTTTGCTTTTTTTCTCAACAAACCATAAGCAGCAAAAGTAAAGGCTAAAAAGAGTGCGATAACAGGGAACTTGCCAAAATCAATGGTTAAATAGGTAACCCCGATGAGTGCCAGAAATAATGCAATTTTTTGCATTTTATTTAGACGTTCACCTAAAAATAGATACCCAAAAACAACATTGATGAGCGGGTTGATATAGTAGCCTAATGATGCATCAACAATATGGTTATTATTGACAGCCCATATATAAACGCCCCAGTTTGCAGCTATTAAAAACCCGGTTATCAATAAGAATTTCATTTGTTTCCAATTCTTTACGATTGGAATCAATTTTATTTTATATACTTGCCAAGATAAAACCAACATAAAAACTGCCGACCAAAATACGCGATGTGCGAGTATTTCAAAGGCTGATACTTTTGTTATTAAATGCCAATATAAAGGAAACAATCCCCATAAACAATATGCTCCAATGGCATACCAAATTCCTTTTCCGTAGTTTTTCAAAATCTAGTAAATTATCGTTTTAGTAAATCAAATATAGTTTTTACAGGGTTAAATGTTTCTATAGGTACTTCAACGAAAATAGTGATCCAATCTGCCATAGCACCATTCCATAATCCGGGAAGTTCCATTGCCTTCAATGCGCGTCCCTCATATGACTTCTCAGAAATAAAACCGGTTTCATCATCCACAAACTGATGTAAATCAAAGTGATTCCCCTGATAATCAATAGTACTACATACCATATCCACCGGGTTAAAATGGGTAGATTGATCAAAAATTGTTTTTTGTTCTTGATCTTTTAAATTCATTTGAGAAGATTCAACAATTTGACAAGAAATCTCATTTTTTTTATTCTTTACCCAGAATGGTCCACCACCAGGCTCACCTTCATTCTTAACCATTCCGCAAACTCTAATAGGACGATTGAGCTTTGATTTTAATTCAGCAACACTCGGTTGTTCTGATGTAAAACAAATACCTAAGTCTTTGGAAGCAAAAACATAGATCTCCTTCATCAGATCAGAAGATAGATTCCCAATATCAATTGATTTCAAGTATGAAAAACATTTTTCCTGAAGATTAATTAACAAGGCAGCACAAGCTTTTTTATAATCATTTGTAGGTTGTAATTTCTCTTCTTTAGTTATATTATCAATATTTTTCACAAAAATCAAATCAGCTTTGATATCATTGAGATTTTTAATCAAAGCACCATGACCACCTGGCCTGAATAATAAATCCCCTTTTGAATCTCTGAAGGGTGTGTTGTCCATTTCTGAAGCTAATGTATCTGTATTGGGATCTTGAATAGAGTATGAAATATGATAGGTGACTTTATATTTTATTTCATATTCAGTGATAACAGAATTGATTAGATTTCTAAAATCTTCAAGATGATAAGGAGAAACAGTAAAATGAATATAACAATCTCTATTTTGACACATAGCATATAGGGCTGCTTCCACTAAATGTTCTTCTGCAGCTGTTCTCGAATATCCGTTATAAAGATGAAATTTCAACATTGCTTTTGGAAGATTTCCATAATTCAATCCGTTTTCAGTCAACAATGTTTTTAAAATCTCTTTTTTATTCTCAGAATTGCATATGGCCATTAAATCGTTATAAAAAGCATATTGAGATAATTGTTCAAAGAAAATGTTCATTCTGGGTGAATATTGAGATTCATCCATTAAAATGGCTTCAAAAAGTTCTTTAAACATTCTTGTAGCTGCTCCAGAAGCAGGAACAAATTTTACAATTTTCTTATCTTTGGCTAATTGATCATAATCTAAAACCAATTTTGACAATAAAACGGAGTCAAAAACGGCGATTCCATCATCTATTGTTGCAATTCTATTTAGTTTGGCGTTGGGAAATCCTTTCTTGAAATAAGCAAACTGCTTTTCAACTACTTGTGGATCATTTCCTCTTTGAAGCATATAATCCAAGTCTTTTGAAGCAAAAATTCCCATAGCTATTGATATTTATGTTTCTGCAAATATAAACTAAAAAATGATATTTATTCAAAATTCTTAAAATAAAATTAGCTCCAAAAAGGAGCTAATTTGTACCGCATAGGGGATTCGAACCCCTGATCTTCAGGATGAAAACCTGATGTCCTGGGCCGGCTAGACGAATGCGGCATTTCATCGTTTTCGGCTGCAAAAGTACAAAAAAACCTAATTGAGTCAGCTCTTTATTCTGATATTTTTTTTTGAGCTTCCACATCACGTTCAAATCTGAATCCCAATCGTTTAGCGGTTGGAATAGTCATAATCTGATTCTCAAGTTGCATCATATCCCCGATTGATATTATTTTAATCATGTCAAAATCAGGTAATAACAAATCAAAATTGATGGTGTATTTAATGGCAGAATGTAATATTTCACGTGCAGTTTCAATATTAAATTTATTAATATTGAAATTGTTGAGAATTTGTGCTAATTCCCTTTTACCTTCTACATAATAATGGTGTTCTTTATTAATCAGGACTCTACCAATCATATATCCGGTATCATTAATTCTATCATATTTGAAGGAATCAGATAAGAAATTATAAATGGATATCATGCCACAGTAGGATCTTTCTTTATCCTCTTTGATATAACTAGTTTTCATTACTTCATGATCCCTGGAAAATTCGAAGATATTAGTGTGTAACATAAACACTAATATATCTCCTGCAAACTTAATTTGAAAAAGATTTTGATTCTTATTATTATAAAGAACAGGAACTGATTCATGAGCTTCCGAATAATTCGTTTTGTAATAATCATCAAACTCTTTTGCAGCATCTTTAAAAAACTGCATCGTTTCTGATGCAGCATTAAATACATCCATTTTTAACTCTCCTTTGGAGATTAACAGATCGCATAAATCGTCTTTCATTTTTTTAAGTTTTTAAACGAAGCAAAAATAATAAAAAAAAGTTCTGGTAAAAAGCCCGTTTACTTCCAATTTAATGAAGAGTTTTTTTATTTTTGTAAAAATTTTAACTATATGAAATTAGTCTTCAAAAAAGCAATTATTTATTTCCCATTTATTTTTATATTCATTGTGTTTTTTGGCTGTTCACCTAAGGCTAATTTGAGTTACTACCAACCACAAAAATATTATAAAAGCGCTTACAATGATTCTATTTATTTTTTTCAATTCAGTGAAATTGGCAAAAGAAAAGCTGAAGGAGTTTTTTATGCTGTTGGAAATCAACCGATTGTAGATCCTCAATTTTTCAGTATATCACTTCGCAAACTTAAAAAGAAAGTTCCTTTTGTTTTAGATAGCGTTGAAGTTTATAAGGATATTCCAAAACCTGCTCATTTTCCGGATAGATATAAAGCGGAGCTCTACCAGGTTGATATTTTAAAAAATGTCACATTTGCAAGAGTACAAGGACATTGGGATTCTTATGTGACCGATAATGAATCCTATTTCAATATTTTTAAACGTGGTATTACTTCTACCATTTCAACAAGAGAATTGGAATTAAAAATGGATATCTATCAACCTAGAAATGCGGGAGCCCAACTACGTCCATTATTATTGGTAATCCATGGTGGAGCCTTTTATATTGGGGACAAAGAGTCTACTCCAATTGTTCAGTTTTGTAAATACTTTGCTTCATTAGGGTACACAACAGCTTCAATAAATTATAGATTAGGTTTTTTGCCAAGTAAAAGTAGCGTAGAAAGAACCGGTTATAACGCTGTTCAGGATGCTCATGCGGCAATGAGATTTATGGTAGAAAATAGAAATAAATACCAGATTGACACCTCATTCATCTTTGTTTGTGGAACAAGTGCCGGAGCCATCACTTCTTTAAATTTAGCATTTATGCAAAATGAAGCAAGACCGGAAAGTACTAAAGGTGGCTTCTTAACTACAGACTTAGGCCTTATCGAGAGGTCCGGCAATTTATTAACCAATACTTTTACTATCAAAGCAGTGGGAAATATGTGGGGCGCAGTTAATGATTTAAACCATTTGAAAAGCAGAAATACTGCAGTTGTTTCTTTCCATGGTGACAAAGATAGAATTGTTCCTTATGGCTACGATTTTCCTTTTGAAATTGTGAGTAAAAGTATTGGCAAGGCAGTATTTGGAAAAATGTATGGATCATTTGAAATACATAAAATGTTGAAAAAACTAAATCGAAGAGAAAAATTGTATACTTTTGAAGGCTTTGATCATGAACCACATGTTGATGCTAAAGGTCAACCTAATTCTATACACCAGTTTATCAAAACCAATATGGCAGATTTCTTTTATGTTGAGTTTGCACCTGTACCTATCGATATTTTAAGAAACTATGAAAACCTTCAATACTACTCCATCAATGAATCAAATATCAGTGATATATTATGGGGAATTGAAGGGGGCTTTATCCTCTCAACCCAAAATAATAGTGCAAGAGTTGTGTGGAAATCAGATGAGTTAACTAAATCTATTTCTGTATCAGGACGTTACAAAAATGGTGCGGCCTTTTTTAAAACTCTTGAAGTAAAATGAAAAAAAATATTTTTTTCCCCGAAAGTAACGAAGATTTTTTTTATTTTTGCTTTCGGTTCATAAAAAAAAAATGAATTTATAAGTATCTGAATTTTAACAATATAAAAAATAATGTAATGATGAGAAAGATTACAAACAACGCGAAATTAGGAAAAGTATCTATGCTTCTTAATATTCTCATTTTAATTTCTTTTATCTTTTCAATGGTAATGCTAATGAAATTTGATAAAGTAAATGTGAAATTAGTTGCAAATGAACCTATTTATACTAAAGGTGTAGAAAAAATGCAGGAGGTTGAAAAACCAAGAAGACAAGCAGCAGCTGAATATGATTTTCATAAAAATAGATTAGATTCATTAACTAAATTTGCCCTTACAGCTGATAAAAATTCATTAAAAAATATCCAAGGTGAAATTGAAAGATATACAACAAGTGTAAAAGAAAAAAAAGCAGCACTTCATAGTATTGATTCTCTTATTGCAATTGAACAAATGATGTTTGAACCTTTTCAAAAAGTAAATCAAGATTATGAAGCTCAAGTTAACGAAACAAAGGGAAATTTCCACGTTGCAATTTATATAACTATCTTTATTTTCTTACTTAAAATTTTAGCTTTTGGTTATTATAATGTTATCAACTTAAAGAATTTAAGAGTTTCTTCACCATGGATGAGTAAAAGCACTTCTCCTTATTGGGGACTTTTAGCTTGGTTCATTCCAGCTTACAACTTTATTAAACCTTACACTGTTTTTGCTGAAGTTTGGAATGAAACTGACTATATTTTAAAAGATAAAGGAATTGTTCCAAATGATACAAAAGATGATAATAACGATTTCTATTTAGGCTTATGGTGGGGCTTCTTTTTGTTAACATTCTTAGTCATGACCATTATTATAAATTCAACTTTCTTTGGAACAGAAGCAATGTATAACAAACTTTCTCACAGTGGGGTCATAATTATTACCGTTATATTATGGATTTTATTCTTTATTCAAGATACCATTATTATCAGAAAGTTCAATAAAATGAACCAACTTTTATTTGCTAATCAATCAAAACTATAATAAAATTGATCATATAAAAAAAGGGTTTGATTCACATCAAACCCTTTTTTTTATTTCAAAATTTAATATACTATTCTTTAAATAGATTGAAATCAAAATATTTACCATCCGGAGTTATTAAAAATAAAAATTGTGTTGGTGCTCCATCTTTATAATATGTAGCATAAACTAGATAATTTCTTAGATTGTTTGTATTTGTATTTTCACTATTGGCAGAATTGTATTGTTCTGCCATTTCAACTTCTATCTGTTTTGTTTGATAAACTATTTGATCCAATGCTTCGTCAGATTCCCCATTCATTAGAGCATCCTGATACATAAAATCATAGTTAGCTTTCATTTGCTCTAACATTTCTAAACTTAATTTTGCAAATCCTAAATCTGAAATGGAGTCATATTTGACAATTTTAATAGAATCATAATCTTGAATTAAAAGAACATCTTTTACATATTCAATAGCTACTTTATTAATTGTTCTTTTTAATTTCCATTTTAGGAATGGTTTATATCCAAAAACACCGATTAAAAGAAGAATAATAATTACAAATCCCGAAATGATTAAAGTTTTTTTCATAGTTAGTTATTTTAGAAAATTATTGCATAATTTGAAATTTTAAAACAATCTGTATGTTTTGGTAAAATAAAAATTTTACTAAACTGAAAAACAGGATAGACTCCGAATTGATGAATAGATCTGTCTTGATGAAACAATTCTATCTCAGCGGGAATTGAAGCCCGATATTGGTACCCATTTTGCTTTTTATAGTTTTTATTACTTTTCCATAATTCTCTTTGCTGATTATAGAGACTCAAATTGAATTGAGGGTTCAATTTGATAAAATAAATATCTTCTTGAGGTAATTGTCCTATAGTTTTTAATCCTTGTTTTTCATTGAAAGTAAAAACAGGAATATCTAAATCTTTATCATTTTGAGGAATAACAATAAACTCAAAAGTAAACGTTTGTTTAACTGTTGTTCCAATAAACAATTCCAAATAATTTTTCTCTAATTGATTCAACTCATCAATCATGAACTGAAGTGCTTCTTTTGAAAATGTAACTTCGTGATTTGCAGTGATAACATTATATCGATCTTTTCTAATTTTTGTGATAAAATCTGCCGCTTCTTGAGCTTGTTGCTCTAAAGATTTTGTAATGGTTTTGGTTTTACTGACCGGTACTTGAGTTAAAACCCCATCAATAATTCTGGTTTCAACATACGATTCCTCTTTTTCTAATAATTTCTGATCTGAATAGTTTTTAAAAAATTCAGACATTTGAGTAGGTTGTTGATATACGTATGGTTTTGATTCAACTGGTCTGATGCTATTATTCAAGATTTGTAAATAAAAATCTGATTTAATCTGCTTTTTTGACATTTCTACCAAAAACTGTAAATTTGAATCGGGAATGATAAAGCTTTGGATATCCGCTTTCGAAATTAAATAAGTTGTTTTATTTTCAGAAAAAACATTAGAGATACCCAACATTTTATCAGCAAAATCAGAATAATATCCTTTTAGTTGTTCATTCTTTTCAACAGTAATAGTTACTTTAAATGCAGTTTGAGGCAGAAAATACATAAAAAAGGAACCTGATGGCATATAACTCGAATCCATTGGTAATTGAACTACATTTTTTTGAGAAAACCCCATGAATGCAATCGTTATTAGAAAGGATATTAAAAAAAATCGTTTCATATTTATCGTAAAAAATTAGTTAAACCTTATAATCGTTGCAAAATTACATATTTATTTATACATTTTTCATAATTTTGCCACCTTAAAATGCTAAAAAATGAAAAAAATCCTGATTTTTACAATACTTTTTATAGAATTAACATTTCTGTATTCTCAATCTCCAATAAAAAACGTGATTGTTATGATTCCAGATGGAGCCGCCATTAGTTTAGTTTCGCTATCTCGATACTACAACCAATGGCTTTCCGGAGATTTAGAAAAAGAACTGGCTATGGATCCCTATATTTGTGGTTTGGTTCGTGGAACATGTTCTGATGCCCCTATCGGTGATTCTGCCCCCACAGGATCTTGCTACGCAACCGGTCAACCAGCTATGAAAGGAAATATTTCAATTTACCCTTTAAAATCAAATCAGGATCTTTACGATATTGATTCCACTAGATCTTTTCAACCATTGACTACCCTTTTGGAAGCAGCAAAGTTGGAAAAGAAATCGACAGGTTTGGTTGTCACTTGTGAGTTCTCTCACGCTACCCCTGCAAGTTTTGCATCCCATTATTACGATCGTGGAGCCGAAGAGATCCTTACCAAACAAATGGTTTACAATAACATAGATGTTGTTTTAGGGGGTGGAAGCAAATATCTGGAGCCCTATTACGATTATCTTAAATCTAAAAACTATGACATTCTAACAACCAAAAAACAATTTCAAGATTGTAAATCAACGAAATATTGGGGCGTTTTTGATCGTGTTGAACTCCCCTACTTCATCGATCAGGACACCACTCAAATACCTTCATTAGCAGAAATGACCGAAAAAGCAATTGGAACGCTTTCCAAAAATGAAAATGGATTTTTTTTAATGGTTGAAGGGAGTTTAGTGGATTGGGCGCTTCATAATCAGGATGCGAAAACAGCTATGATAGAATTTCTGGAATTTAATAAAGCAGTGGAGATTGCAATCCAATTTGCTATAAAAGATGGGAATACTTTAGTGATTATTATGCCGGATCATGGGACATCCGGGATTTCAATGGGTAATAAAAATTCAACTATTGGTTACTACAAAAAATCTTTAAATCAATTCTTTGAACCTCTTCAAATTCAAACAAAATCATTAAAAATTAATCCCATTTTAAGAAAAAAATTGAACAAAACATCACTCATCGGATTTACTACATTAGGACATACCGGCGAAGATCTCTTTTTAGCAATCTATCATCCAAACCAAAAACAGATATCCGGACATGTTAAAAATTATGAAATAAACCCTTATATCTGCGCGCAAGTGGGTTGGGTCGGTAAATTAGCTCAAATTACTGATACTCTATTTGTTCCTCATCATCAATTGTATCCAAACTTGGAAGCTACCATTGATGATCATGATAAACTAAATCCAACGATAATTTATCATATAAACGGAGACACATTAACCTATTATGGATTTACCAATTATGCCATTTTTAATGGTCAAAAGATAGAGTTTCAAAGTGTTATCGTTTATATTGATAAAAACAAAACTTTTTATCTACCCAAACAAAAAATTATGTAACTTTGTTGGCTTTTTTGATACTAACATTATTAATTAAAAATAAAACCCATTATGAAAAAAATTACAACTATTTTTAGTGCACTTATCATAGGATTTTTACTTGTTGGAAACTCTATTGAAACGAAGGCACAGATCCTTTTCGAAAATTTTAATTTAGTCACTGACTCGAATACTACTGATATTGGAACTACATTAGATCAAATTACCACAATTCCGGGATGGACTGGTTCAAAAGTTTATCAATCCACCGGAAAAGTTAAACTTGGAACTTCTTCAACTAAAGGTTATATTACTACTCCAGCATTAGACTTATCAGGAAATGGTGGAAATTTCACTATCCGTTTTAAAGCTAGAAAATGGGGAAGTGATCAATCTCAAATTAACGTATTTGTAAACACAACTGCTTATCTAGTAACCGGATTAAACTCTACTGACATGGCAGAATTTACAGTGGTAGCTAGTGGTGGAACAGCTGCGACAAACATTAAATTTGAAGGTTTCCAGGCCGCTAATGGTAGATTCTTTTTGGATGATATCGAAATTTTCCAATCGACAGATCCAATGCTTATTTTCTCTCCTAGTGCTTTAAGTTTTGGTGGTACTGAGCTAAACGGTAATGTAACCTTACCTATCACTGTTCGTGGAGCAAACTTAACTGCCGGTCAAAATGTAAACGTAGCCATTTCAGGAACAGGATTTACTACTACAACAACTACTTTATCTGCTAATACAATTATGACAGCAACTGGTGCTACAATGAATGTTACTTTTAACCCATCTGCAGTTCAGGATTATAACGAAACGCTTACTTTCTCAGGTGCTGGTTTATCTTCTAATGTTGTTTATAATTTAACTGGTAGCGGTATCAATGTTATTAGTGTATCAACAATCGCTGATTTAAGAGCAGCTGCTCCATCTTATACAGGTTCTTCTAATGTTGGAACTACTGTTTATAAATATACAGGCGAAGCTGTTGTTACTCATACGCAAGCTTATAACAATGTTAAATATTTACAAGATGCTACCGGTGCTATCATGATTTTTGATCAATCTGGTAAAATTACAGGCATCAATTTAGGTGATAAAGTTACCAATTTAATGGGAACTATGACCAATTATTTTGGAATGGTTAAATTTTTTCCAACAACCAACTGTACAGCTACTTCCCAATTTAATACTGTTGTCCCTGTTATTGTTACTTTAGGTCAATTAGATGCTGCAAATGACAATCCATTACAAGCCAAAGTGATTCAATTAAATAGTGTTACTTTTGTTCAATCAGGAAACTTTACTCAAGGTAATTATTACAGTTTAACTCAAGAATCTGTTACTCAAGATTCTGTAGTATATACAGACAATTTCGCTGCAGACTACATCAATACAGCCATTCCTAGTTACGTTGTGAACTTAAAAGGTGTTTGTTTCTATAAAGGTGGGGCAACCATCCAAAATAAAAACAGAATCGTTTTATTTAATAGAAGTTGGGGTGGTATCTCAAATTCAGTATCAGATTTTAGTGCTGCTCAAATTGGGTTATCTCCAAATCCTGCTGATAACTTTATTAATATTAATGTTCCTGCTGACATGTCAATGGAAATTTATAGTGTTTTAGGCTCATTGATTAGCAAAGGAAATCTAACTGAAGGAAATAACACAATTTCTGTAAGTGATTATAGCACTGGATTATACATTTTAAAATTACAAGAAATCAGCACCGGAAAAACATATAGTGCAAAAATCCAAGTAAAATAAAACCGCGATATCTAACTATTAATAATTAAAAACCATTATGAAAAGAACAATGACATTGATTGCTTTGGCATCTATCTTTCTATTCAGTGCTTGCAAAAAGAAAGAGCAACCTGTGAAAGTAGAAGAAAATCCATTTTTTGTTGAATGGACAACACCTTACGGAGTTCCACCTTTCGAAAAAATTAAAAATGAACATTATATTCCTGCTTTTGAAAAAGGGATGAAAGATCATGATGCAGAAATTGCAGCTATCTGTAACAACACAGAAGCTCCAACTTTTGCAAATACTATTGAAGCTCTAGAATATAGTGGAGAATTATTGAGTAAAGTTTCTTTAGTTTTCTTCAATATGACTGAAGCCATGAGTTCAGACGAGATCATGAAAATTGCAGATGAGATTACTCCTAAGATAACAAAACATGGAGATAATATCATGTTAAACAGCAAATTATTCCAAAGAGTAAAAGCTGTTTATGATCTTAAAGATAGTCTTGGTTTAGATCCAGTTCAAATTCGTTTAGTTGAAGAAACTTACAAAGGATTTGTTCGTGGTGGTGCTAATGTTCCTGCTGACAAACAAGCTCGTTTCAGAGAAATCAATGAAAAATTGTCTACTTTAACATTACAATTTGGAAATAACGTTTTGAAAGCATCTAATGAATATTTATTAGTTGTTTCTGATGTAAAAAGATTAGAAGGTATGCCTGCAAATGCTATTGCATCAGCTTTAGAACTAGGCAATTCTAATGAAAAAACAAAAGGTAAATATGTTTTCACAATTCAATTACCAAGTTGGGAACCTCTTTTACAATATTGTAAAGACAGAGAATTAAGAAAAGAGATGTGGACAGCATTAACTAATCGTTGTTTGTCAGGACCTTATGATAACACTACAATCATTAATGAGATCGTTAATTTAAGATTAGAAAGAGCTCAAATTATGGGTTTCAAGAGTCATGCTGATTTCACATTAGATGATTGTATGGCAAAAACGCCTAAAGCTGTTGATGATCTTTTGATGAAAGTTTGGAGACCAGCCATTAAAAAAGCAAAAAAAGAAGCTGCTGAATACCAAGCTGAGATCAAAAAAGAGGGTGGCAATTTCAAATTAGAACCATGGGATTGGAGATACTATAGCGAAAAAGTACGTGCAGAAAAGTTTGCTTTGAATCAAGATGAAGTGAGCCAATATTTCTCATTAGAGAATGTTAGAAATGGTATCTTTATGGTAGCCAACAAATTGTATGGTATCACTTTTGAATTAAACAAAAATATCCCTAAATATCACAAAGATGTTGATGTTTATGAAGTAAAAGAAAATGGCAACGTTATTGCAATTTTATATTTGGATTATTATCCTAGAGAAAGTAAAACCAGTGGTGCATGGATGACCAATTTCCGTGAACAATATTATACCAAAGACGGAAAAAATGTTATTCCAATCGTTCAATTGGTTTTAAACAGTGCTAAACCAACTGCTGATGCTCCATCACTTCTTACTTTCGATCAAGTTGAAACATTCTTCCATGAATTTGGACACGGTTTACATGGTATGTTAACTAATTGTAAATATCGTTCATTATCTGGAACAAGTGTTTCCCGCGATTTCGTAGAACTTCCATCTCAAATCTTTGAACATTGGGCTTCTCACCCTGAAGTTTTGAAAATGTACGCAAAACATTATAAAACAGGTGCTGTTATTCCTGATGAATTAATCAAGAAAATTGATGCTGCTTCAGACTATGGACAAGGATTCATGAACACAGAATTAATCGCTTCTTCATTATTAGACATGAAATACCACTCTATTACTGAACCTACTCAAATCAAACTTCCTGATTATGAAAAGAACTATCTTGCAGGTATTGGTTTAATTCCGGAAATTATTGCTCGTCACAGTAGTGCCTATTTCAAACATGCCTTTTCCGGTGGTTATGATGCAGGGTACTATTCTTACACCTGGGCTGCTGTTCTCGATAATGATGCATTTGAAGCATTTGTTGAAAAAGGAATTTTTGATCCTGCAACTGCAAAATCATTCCGCCAAAACATCCTTGAAAAAGGAAACACTTTGGATCCAATGTCGTTATACATGAACTTCAGAGGTAAAAAACCTTCGATTACACCATTATTAAAAAATAGAGGGTTATTATAACCAAAACTGAAAATTAAATTTTATTCAAAGGCTACCCAAAAGGTAGCCTTTTTTTTATATTCCTTTCGCCTTTAGCCCTTTGCCTTTCGCCTTTTTTTGTATCTTTGCCAATCATTTTGAATTCACATGAAAATCACTTTTTTGGGTACAGGAACTTCTCAGGGAATACCGGTAATCGGTTGTGATTGTGACGTTTGCCAATCAAATGACCCTCACGATTTTCGATTGAGAACCTCCGCTTTAATTTCGTTACAAGGTAAAAATTTATTGATAGATGCCGGTCCGGATCTCAGACAACAATTGTTGCAAAATAAAATCAAACATGTGGATGCCATCCTAATGACTCACGAACATAAAGATCACATGGGTGGATTGGACGATATTAGACCCATCAACTTTAGAAGTGAGCGTGAAATGAACATTTATGGGATGCGTAGAGTTTTAAATGTGATTGAGAAAGATTACGATTATGCTTTTAAAACTTTTAAGTATCCTGGAGTCCCCACTTTTCAACTACATGCTGTTCATGATGATCCTTTTTTGGTAGATGGAATCGAAGTGGAACCGATTCATGTAAAACACTTATCTCTTCCTATTTTAGGATTTAGGATTGACAAATTGGCCTATATTACCGATGCCAGCTTCATTGCACCTAAAGAGAAAGCTAAACTTCATGATTTAGATCTATTGGTTATCAATGCATTAAGACACGAAGAGCACTATTCCCATTTTTGTCTGTCTCAAGCACTCGGCATCATTAATGAATTACAACCTAAACAAGCCTACCTGACTCATATTAGTCACGATATGGGCTTATATGAAGAGATCAATCCAACATTGCCGGATCATGTTTTCCTTGCTTATGATGGATTACAAATTGAAATTTAACTATCTGGATCCAAAGATAGCACTTCCTATACGAATCATAGTGCTTCCCTCCTGAATGGCAATATGATAATCATCTGTCATTCCCATAGATATCTCTTTAAATTTGAAATTATCTTGAAAATAATTCGTTTTTAAAAAGTTGAAATGATCATGTAATGATTTAAATTCGTTTCGGATTTGCTCTTGATCATCTGTAAAAGTAGCCATACCCATCACCCCTACTATTTCAATATTTCTGAGTGATTTAAACATCTCACTTTCCAACATTTCGATACATTCTTGTCTGTCAAAACCAAATTTGGTTTCTTCCTGAGCAATATAAAACTGAAGCAAACAAGGAATTATTCGATTCACTTTTTTCGCTGAAGTATTGATCTCTTGTAGCAAATTAAAACTGTCAACACTATGAATCAAACTCACAAACGGTGCAATATATTTGATTTTATTGGTTTGCAAATGTCCAATAAAATGCCATTCAATATCTTTGGGTAGAACTTCATATTTACTTTTAAGTTCCTGGGCTCGATTTTCCCCAAAAACTCGTTGCCCTTCCTGGTAAAGCAATTGAATATCTTCAACCGGTTTTGTCTTTGAAACGGCAATCAACGTTACTTGCACAGGAAGTTCTGACAAGATGGAATGGTAGTTTTGAATATTCATAGTACAGGTTTAATTTTTATGCAAAATTAAATAAAAAAAAATGAACATTTTGATTTTAAATATTAACTTAAGTTCATCAAATTATCTATTTAATTTGTATACTTTTGCGTCATCAAAAATGAAAAAAATCATAAAAAATTATTTAGATGAAAAAGATTATTGTTATTTTAGTGGCACTTTTATTTTCACAAATCTCATTTGCTCAAGACAATCAAAGTAGGAATTATCAGGAATCTGATTTAACATTAACAACCCCAACAGGTTCCATTTATGGAACTTTAACCATCCCGAATGGTTGTCAAAAGTGCCCCATTGTGATCATCATTGCAGGTTCCGGGCCAACAGACAGAAATGGAAATTCTATTGCAGGAGTTGATGCTAACAGTTATAAAATGATCAGTGAGGGGTTAGCTCAAGAGGGAATTGCTACTTTACGTTATGATAAAAGAGGTATTGCGGCTAGCAAAGATGCCATGACGGGAGAAAAAGATATCCGGTTTGAAAATTATATAGATGATGTTGTTCTCTGGATTCAAATGATCAAAAGAGATGATCGTTTTAAAAATATTTATGTGTTGGGTCATAGTGAAGGATCATTGATTGGAATTGTAGCTGCAGAAAGAGAAAAAGTGAAAGGGTATATTTCAGTATCAGGGATCGGTGATAGTGCAGATAAAACATTAAGAGAACAATTGAAAAACAAACTCCCCATCTATCTAATGGTTGCATCAAATAAAATTCTTGACAGTTTAAAAGTCGGCAAAACCGTTGAAAATGTTGATAAAAATTTAATGTCTATTTATCGACCATCCATTCAACCCTATCTGATCTCCTGGTTCAAATATGATCCATCCGTTGAGATTGCAAAACTTAAAATACCCATTTTAATTCTTCAAGGAACCACAGACATACAAGTTACACCAAAAGATGCTCAAAAACTTTGGGAAGGAAATAAAAATGCAAAATTGGTCATTATTGAAAATATGAATCATGTTTTGAAAGAGTCACCTATGGATCAAAAAGCCAATTTAGAAACTTATAAAAAGCCCACTTTGCCTTTAAAAAAAGAACTTTTAGAAGAGATTATACGATTCATTCATAAATAATATGTAATTTTGCTAAATAAAAGATCCGCAATGAAATCGCGACATTATATTTCCATTATAATAATAGTTTTATTAACTATTCAAAACGTTTATGCTCAAAAAGTTGTAACGATTGATCAATGCATAGAGTGGGCTGTATCTCAATCATCTGAAAATACTCAAAAAAGTCTTAATGACCAAATTCTAAAAGTAAAATTAAATGACGTTTCCTCACATCTATATCCAACATTAGAACTCAATGGTCAAATAGGATATCAATCTGATCAACCTCACCTACCCGCTTCTTTTGGTTTAGATCCTTTGTCGAATGACTACTATGGTATTTCCATGGATTTTTCGCAAGTTCTTTATGATGGCAATCAATTTATCTACAACCGACAGTTTGAAAAACTCAAAAATCAAAATGAGATTATTCAAATTGATTTATCAATCAATCAATTAAAAGAGAGAATAATTACGATCTATCTCAATTTATTAATTGTAGATAAACAAATTCAACTCATTGAGACTGTGGAAAAGACTCTGGAGGATCAAATTGATAGATTTCAAAAACTTTTAAAAGAAGGTGTTGTAAATGGAAATACGGTTGCACAATTTGAATTGGAACAATTAAAAATTCAGCAACAAAAAGGGGAATTGAAACAAGTTCAATCATCCTTAAAACAATCTCTGTCTATTTTAACCGGCCAAAGTGTCTCTGATGCTGAATTTACTGTTCCACAACTCTCTGCCACAACTTCCGATTTAGATTCGAAAAGATTAGAATTCACCCTATTTCAAAATACCATTTCCGGACTTGATTTTCAGAGAAAATTATCTATTTCAAATAGCCTTCCAAAAATATCACTTTATGCAACTGGAGGATATGGAAGACCCGCTTATAATATATTTAGCAATAACTTTGAATGGTATTACAACATCGGATTAAAGATCAATGTTCCCATCATTTCATGGGCAAAGACAGCAGGAATCGGGGATATTATCCAACTTCAAAAAAAATTAATAGATAGTAAACAATCCGATTTTACCAAATTCAATCAAATTGCAATTCAAGAAAAAATTAATGAAATCGTTAAAATTGAAAATCTGATTATTTTAGACCAACAGATTGTTGAAAAATATAGAGAATTGACCCAAAGTTACCGACAACAATTAGAAAATGGGACAATCACTGTTTATGATTATATCAAACAGCAAAACGATGAATTACAATCACTTATCAATAAAGAAGTTCATAATATGCAACTCATAAAGGCAAAATATGAATTAAAAGCCTTAAAAGGAATTTTATAATTTTTTTTTTAGAATTTGTTTTCGTTGAAAAAAAAAGTATATTTGCAGTCTAATATGAACTGCAATGACTACTTTAACTCGACTACTCATTTCCCTTATCCCATGCATTTTCAATCTACCAACATACGCACAGGATTCCTTAAAAACAGATTTTTCTTCCACAATTTCAGCTGAGCAAATTTGCCTTTTATCCCATTTGACTGAATATTCAGCGGTTACAAATTTTCTGGAACATAATTTATTGAATTTCCATGTCGGGAATCATTATACATTGGAAGAATTAACAAATCTTAACCTGAATTATGTTTTAAAATGGAAGGAGAACCGTTTTCATTTTGGAATGAACCATTTTGGATATTCCCAATTTGGGCTTTTGGATTGTAAAGTAGGATTTTCCAAAATTTTCAACCGAAAGATATCTTTCTCATTAGATTTTTTCTATCGTTTTAAACATGTTGTTAATGTTCAGAGTAAAAATGCTATAACCTTTTCACTTTCTTTTTATGGAAAAATAAATAACAAAATGGGTATGGGATTTTATTTGTATAATCCTATAAAATCATCTTATCTGGAATCAAAGTTGTTTAAAATTCCTATTATAATGAAGGTTTTGGGAATCTACGCTATAAACAAAAACATGATAATCACGGGAGAACTGAAAAAGGAATTGCCAGGTTATTTTGACTTTATTTTTTCCACCCTTATTCATCATAAATATTTAGGATTTTCATTTGATTTTTCTAGTAAAAATATTGGATTTGGTGTTTATTGCCATTACAAAAATATATTTTTGAAAACTAAGTATTCATACCATTATTTATTAGGAGGTTCTCCTGAAATGCAACTAACATACATCTGGCATTAAAGATTCAAATCACTATGAAAACTCCATTACTCATTAGTCTCATAATCTCGCTTTTTTTAAACTTAAGTGCTCAAATAGATTCCACCTCAGTTCCAATCATGGAAAAAATAATCGATGGTGTTGAAAATATGGAATCCATACCTGAAGAATTCGAAATGAGTGAGGATCAGGAAAATGTGGTCTGGAAGGCTCATAACAAATGGAATATCAATCAACTGAATACTGAAGTTGCATTGCAAATATTTGAAATGACCGATTTTCAATATTATCAATTACAAAAATATATTGATCAACAAGGAGAATTATTGACGATTTATGAATTGGCAGGTATTGAAGGCTTTTCCTTTGAAGAGATCCAAAAATGGATCCCCTATCTGGAAGTTAAACCGGTGAAAAAATCCAAAAATTACTGGACCCATTTTTTCAAATATGGAAAACATCAATTATTAATCAGAAATGGTCGATCATTAGAACAGGAATCGCAAATAGATGAAGAATATCCTGATTCTACTAAAGGCACAGCTGATCATTTATGTTTTAAATATCAATTTAAAACGAATGATTGGTTTAGTATTTCTTTTTCAGGTGAGAAAGATAAAGAAGAGTTATTAACATGGAATAAAAAACAAAAAGGGTTTGACTTTTATTCTGGAAATATTCAATTCAGCAATATTGGCATTATAAAAAAAATCATCATTGGTGATTTTAGAGCTCAATTTGGAGAAGGATTAATATTAGGGAGTAGCTATCTTCAAGGAAGTGGAATCAATATCCGAAAATCGGGCAATAGCTTACAAGGAGTGAGTAGTTTAAGCGAATCTTCATTCTTTCGTGGGATTGCGGGAGAATTAGGTAATCAACGTTATAAGGGGTCCCTCTTTTGGGGACAACGTATAGATTTGGGCTTACTGAGTGGACACAGTGCCGGTGGTTCTCTTCAAGTTAACTTCAAATTGTTCAGATTCGGATTTCATGCTCTATTTTTAAAGAGTATTGATAGTATTAATAATGATTCTAAATTATATTCAAAATATCAATTTATTGGTTCTCAAAATGGGAATATTAGTTTTGATCACAAAGTTATTCTCGGAAAATTTTTATGTTTTGGTGAATTTGGGATGAGTTTAAATGGTGGTTTTGGATTACTGGAAGGAGTATCCTTCAATTTTGATCCCAGTACAAAAATGGTTTTGTTATTCAGAAAATATTCTACCCATTTTCAATCTATAATGGGTAATGGGTTCAGCAAAAACAGTGTTCTTAATAATGAATCCGGAATTTATTTTGCCTTTAAAACATCAGTCACAAGAAATACTACTTTGGAAATTTTTACCGATTGTTACCAAATCGACTGGTTAAAATATTTAGTTGAAAAGCCAACTCAATATTTAGATTTTGGAATTTCTATTCAAATGTCACTTAGTCGGACAGCAACCTTAGACTTCATTTATAAATATAAAACCGTCTATAAGAATCTTAGAACGAATTATATCAATGAAATTGAAAACTTGAATACCAATAAATTAAAAATATCATTTAAATGGAAAGCGCAAGAGTATCTGCATCTGAAAACAGAATTTTATTGGAATATGAATCGGGCAAATGATCCTGATTTTAATATCAACAAATCAAAGAACGGATATCTACTTTTACAGGATATTCAGATCAATTTACAAAAGCCACAGATCAGTTTGATTACTCGGTTCGCATTATTTGATTGTCCTGACTATGATGAACGCGTCTATGCTTATGAAAATGATCTTAATTACTGTTTTACGATCTTTAACCATTATCGAAAAGGGGTAAGATTCTATTTCATCTTAAAATATGATTTAGATTGGATTACATTTCAAATCAAATTCTCTGAAACGCTCTATGAAAATGGAATTCAATATAGTTACGAGGAGGGTATAATTGACCCTGAATCAAAAAAAGAGATCATAGGTCAATGTATAATAAAATTATAATAAACTGAATTAATGTACTTTATAAATTTAATCAAAAAAATAATTTCACAATAATTTCATGTTAACAAAAAAAGTAGTAGTTTTGCAGCTGATAAGAAAGGGGTGCCGAAAGGCTGAGATCAGACCCAATGAACCTGATTCGGGTAATGCCGACGTAGGGAGAGTTTCTGACTTCATAAGATTTATTCCCTCTTTCGATTTTAAGTTTAACCATTTAAAATTGTTAGAGTTATGAAAAAACAACAATTTACAACTGTCAGAGCAGCAGTCTTTTTGCTCACATTTACTTCATTATTTTTAAACGGAAATGCTCAGAACGAGCCCAATCCAAAGGACACAATCAAACATCAAATGCCTGAAGTTGAAGTATTTGGATCATTAGGAAAAAGTATGGAAAATATTTTTTCAGCAACAACTTTAAACAAACAAAACATTCAGGAAAACCTCGGAAATGGAAGTATCAATAATATTTTTGATCTGATTCCTTCTATGATTACTACTTCTGATGCCGGAACAGGTGTTGGATACACGTACATGAGAATCAGAGGGGTCGATCAAACCCGTATCAATGTGACTATGAACGGAGTAGCCATTAATGATGCCGAATCACAAGGAAGCTGGTTGGTTAATCTTCCGGATTTAGGTAATAACGTTGGTTCTCTGAACGTTCAAAGAGGTGTTGGTAATTCCAGTAATGGCTCTTCGGCTTTTGGGGCATCCATGAATTTTGCAACCATGCAATCAGGAACAAAACCATTTTTGGAAATCGCTTCCGGAG
>DAONEU010000003.1:25118-39471 GCA_035403245.1 Bacteroidales bacterium
TATGCTTGAAAGTGACAGAAGATACAATAGCTGTGGAGAATATTTTGATGAAAACGGAAATGCATTGCATTACGATAATGAAACTGATAACTACACCCAAACGCACTTTCAACTTTTTTATAAAATTGTAAACTCTAAATCAGGTTACTTCTTGAATATTGGGACTCATCTAACCAGAGGATTCGGTTATTATGAACAATACAAAGAAGATAAAAAGTATTCTGCCTATGGATTACCAAATTATATTTTGAATGATTCAACCATTAAACGATCAGATTTTATAACTCAAAAATGGTTGGATAACTATTTTTATGGAATCAATTTTTCAACCGGCAAAAGTGTAAAATTCGCAAACGCTAACTCTTTGAAATGGAATGTAAATGGTTCATTAAATCAATATGATGGAGAACATTACGGTAAATTGATCTGGAGTCAAAATAATTCAAGTATCCCTCAAAATTATGAATGGTATTACGGAACCGGTAAAAAAACACAAGGAAATGTTGCTGGAAACCTAGCTTACCAAATCAAAAAATGGACCCTATTTGCTGAATTGCAATACCGTTTAATTAGCTACAAAATCGGGGGAATTGACGATGACATGATTGATATTAGTCAGTATTATTTTTGGAATTTTTTCAATCCAAAAACATCCATAAGTTATAATTGGAGTAAAAACAAAGTGGAACAATCGCTTTATTTCTCTTTTGCAATGGCTAATCGAGAACCAACCCGTTCCGATATTGTAGATGCTCCACTATTATCGAAACCTGTACCTGAAACATTATATGATTTTGAACTGGGATATTTACTAAATTTGGAAAAATATAGATTAAATGTAAACGGGTACTTTATGTATTATGATCATCAACTCGTTTTAACTGGTCAAATTAATGATGTGGGAGCAGCCATTATGAGCAATGTTGATAAAAGTTACAGAGCCGGTATTGAAGTCGTATCTCATTATCAACCAAATAAATACTTTACATGGAATTTTAATACAACATTAAGTGCTAATAAAATTCTTGATTACACTCAATTTGTAGAAACTTATGATGAAAACTGGGAATTTTTAAGCATGACTGAAGAGAACTTAGGTACAACCGATATTTCATTTTCACCAAATATAGTAGTTGGAAATGAGTTCATCTTTACACCAATAAAAAGCTTTAACATTGGTCTTGCTACAAAATTTATTGGAAAACAATATATCGACAATTCCTCGAATGAAAACTATATTTTAAAACCGTACACTATTACCAATTTAAATTTATCCTATCAATTTAAAGAATGCAAGAACTTCAAAGTATCAATATTCTTTAGCATTAACAATATTTTTAATGCGAAATACGAAAGCAATGCATGGTTGTGGAAGGCTTATGTTGGAGGTGTGGAACAGTTTTCCGACGGATACTACCCCCAAGCTGGTATCAATTTCTTCGGTGGAATTAAAGTTAGATTATAAATAGAAAAAGTTGTATTTTTGCATGTTAAATCTATTCAAATCTAGATTATAATCATGAAAAAAATTACAAGAAATATCGCTGTTTTTATTCTTACAACACTCGTATTTGGTGCTTGTATCGATCCCGTATATTTTGATCCCAATTTGCTTATCGGAAAATGGTCACGCCCCTCCCCTTTTGCAACAATTGAAAATCCTGGAGATGAATATTTTCGTTATGACGAGAATGGTGGAGGTGCTACTTGGGATACATCAGAAGATGTTACCGAAGAGGAGGCTCAAACTTTTACTTGGGAGCTTTCAGGCAGCCAACTAACTCAAATTCATACTATTGAAATGGGTGGTACTGTGACAAAAATTTATACCCTAACAGAACTTACCGGAACAACTTTAACGTATAAAGATGATTTCGGGAAAGTATTTACGTTTACCAAAGCTCAATAATCATAACTAAAAAGATTCCGAACATGAAAGCAAAAACTAAAAAAATACTTAAAATTACCGGTTTTTCGTTAATCGGATTGCTTAGTTTGTTGATTATAGCAGGGTTAATTCTGATCTATGTAGTTTTCACCCCTGAAAAACTGACCCCAATGGTCAAGGGTCAACTCAAAAACTATATCGTTTGTGAAACCGATTTAGAGCAGGTTGAATTGACACTTTTCTCTACTTTTCCTAAAGTTTGTGTCAGAATTGAAAATATTACCATGCAAAACAGCGTAAAAGGGGCTCCTCATAGTCAATTTTTAAAAGCAAAAAATATCGATATTGCATTAAATATTAAAGCTTTACTATTTGAAAATCAAGTAAGAATATCCGGAATTACACTTAACGAAGCTCAAGTTCATGCCTATTGTGATCGCTCCGGAAATGCGAACTATATGATTATGAAAGAGGATCCCGCTGATACAACTTCTGAAGGATTTGATCTTATTTCCTTAAATTTTATCCGTTTTGAGAAAAGTACTATTAGTTATGTTGACGATCAAAGTGAAATCTATTTTAGTGCTCAAAATCTTGATGGGAAACTAAAAAACATGGAAATTAATGATGCTCTTTTTAAAACAGATCTTCAACTAAAGAGTTCCAACATGTATCTTGGAATGGGAACTGATCCTTATTGGAATCATTTTCCTATGAAACTTAAAATGGGTTTAACATATCAATTTGAATCCGGAGATATACTAATTGATGAACTGTTCGCTGAAAATGGGCAAAATAAAATTTTTGTGGATGGAAAAGTTGGTAATGATGTTCCTAATGATGGATTTGTTTTTGATTTGGATTATGACATTGAAACTGAATCTATTGATGCATTAATCAAAGTGATTCCACCATTTTTTGCTGAATATGTGGAAGGATTTATATTGAACGGTTACGGAAAAATGTCAGGAAAAATATATGGTAACTTCAATGATCAATCGATGCCAATCATTGCGGGAGAATTGAAAGTCAGACGTTTTAATGCAGTTTATCAAGAGATGAAAAACATACCGATAACGGATGGTTATGGTATTTTCGACATATATCTGGATATGAATCAGGAAGATAGCACTAAAATAAATATTAAATCATTAAAATTTAATACTTTAAAATCAACCTTTGAAGCCAACGGATTGGTCGACCAAGTGTTTAAGGATATTCGATTTGATGGAAATATTAAAGCTCTTGTTGATTTACCTTCTATCACTGATGAATTTTTAGATTCTACCGGATATGATTTAAAAGGAAAATTAAACTTAGATCTTTACACCAAAGGGACTATGACCCAAATTTCCGAAATGAATCTGGATCAAATCCGTTTAAAGGGAAAAATGGGGGTTACACAATTTACCATGACCGGGACAAATGATACTTTGTTTGTGGAGACACCCAGGATGGAGGTTGGGATAGAATTCAACAAACCAAGAGAGGGTAAAAAAAGAGATTTTTTACTTGCAGAAATCAATGCTGCTGATTTGAAAGGATCATTAGGAAACACCGGAAAAATGGAACTATCCAGAGCAAATATTTCATTAAGAACCAGTGATTTTACTGATTCCTTAAAATCATTAGAGGTTCATTGCAAATATAACATTGGCCTATTTGACGGATATTATAATGGTAATTCAGGAAAAGTTGCCTCATTAGTAGGCTCTTTTAGTATAGATGAACTGAAATCAATAAATAGGAACAACTATCAAATTGTAGCAAATGCTGTGGATCTAAGAGCTACTCAGATAGATAGTCTTGGCGTATCTAATGTAACAGCACAGGGGATTAAAATCAACTTCAATATCACTGAAAACTATGGAGAATCTAATACTCTATTGAAATGGGTTCCTGTTGGAAACATTTCCATTTCTCAAGGAGTTTTGGATTCCTATTTGATCCCTGAAAAAGTGATATTACCCGTTTTTAGTTTTAAATCTCAAAATGATACTTATGAAATTATTGAGAGCAAAATTTTGCTAGGAAAATCTGACTTTTCATTAGTAGGAACTGTCTGGAATTTAGAGCCCTATTTGAAAAAACAAGGGGTATTAAAAGGGGATTTAACTTTTAAATCAGATATTACCGATATCAACAGAATTATGGATTTAACCTCATCTGAGACCGGCAGTGAAGAAGTTGCCAGCACTCCTGTTCCCAGAAATGCCGGAGACCCATTTCTAGTGCCTTTAAATGTTGATATTTCATTGAAAACAGACATCAAGAGAGCACTTTTTAATGATAGTGAAATCAAAGATATTACGGGTGGTATAGTAGTGAAAGACGGCAAATTAATTTTAGACGGATTGAAACTAGACCTTCCGGGAAGTAGAGTTTATGTTACCGCTTTATATAGAACGCCTAGAAAGAATCATCTGTTTATCGGGTTAGATTATCACATGTTGAATGTTGAAATTGAGAAATTAATTGCCATGTTTCCTGATATAGATACGATCATGCCTATGTTAAAATCATTTAAAGGCCGTGGAGAGTTTCACTTTGTAGCAGAAAGCTATATGTTTTCCAATTATGATTTAAAAAAATCCACCATAAGAGGTGCTGCAGCCATTTCCGGTCAGGATCTGGTGCTCATGGATGGACAAACATTTTCAGAGATTGCCAAAACGCTTATGTTTAGTAAAAGAACTGAAAACAAAGTTGACTCCATTGCTGCCGAGTTCACTTTGTATAAAAATGAAATAGATGTGTATCCATTTTCATTGAAAATGGACAAATATCGTGCTGTTATCAGTGGAAAACACAGCTTGGATATGAGTTTTATCTATCATGTTTCCTTAGTTGATTCACCGGTACCCGTTAAATTGGGCGTTGATATATCTGGAACGTTGGATAACTTATCCATAAGACCTGCAATACCAAGATATGCTGAATTGTATAGACCTGTAAGACAAGAAGCCATTGTTAATGAACAGTTGAATCTTAAGAAGATGATTCGTGAAACTTTACTCGGTCAATCGGAATAATTTTAAGATATTTTTTTATTAAAATTTCCAATTGATCTTTTTTGATCGGTTTCATAATATAATCAGTGAACCCATTTTCGTTGAGTAAGTCTTCATTTCCGTTCATAAAAAATGCAGATTGAGCGATAATAGGAATGGTTTTATTGAATTTTCGGATCTCTTTCATTGCCTCAATGCCGGTCATTTCGGGCATTTTTATATCCATTAAAATCAGATCCAAATGTTTCGATTCTTTAACCATATTAACTGCATCAAGACCGTTTACGGCTCTAATTATTTGAAATCCCAATTTCTTCATCAGAACATTTAAATACTGAAAATTATTATCTTCATCTTCAGCAATTAATATGTTATAAATTACATCTGAAGGTAATGTCTGATTTTGCTCAATAGTGGAAGAAATATCGTTTTGAGAATTTGAATGGATATAAGGTAAAAAGATAAAGAATGTAGTACCCATATTCACTTCACTCTCAACCCATATTTTCCCTTCTAATTGTTCGATATAAGCTTTGGAGATAGACAAACCCAACCCAGAGCCCTCCTGATTCTGTGAATTTTTCATATCTGCCTGGATAAAACGTTCAAATATTGCATCCATTTTATCCTTTGGAATGCCCTTTCCACTATCTTTAATTGAAATTTGAATTCCGTTACTTTTTTCAATTAGCAATAGATCAATAGAACCCTTTTCAGTAAATTTAATTGAATTTTTAATTAAATTGGTAAGGATTCCATTTAATTTGTTTTTATCTGTGAAAAAATTAATTAAATGATCAGATTGATTTTGAGGTACATACAATTTAAAATCCAACCCTTTTGCGTCAACTTGTGGCTTGAAAAAATGAAACAGATCTTGAATAACATGAAACAAATTGACTTCTTCAACATCGATTTTTACAAATCCTGCTTCAATTCGAGACATTTCGATAATATCATTAATGGTTTCGAGAAGTCTTTGTCCACTTTTAGAAATAATTTCAATAAAATCATTTCTTTCGTTTTCACTAACAGATTTATCTTTAAGTAGTTCTAAAAATCCTAAAATTCCACCTAATGGTGTTCTTATTTCATGACTCATATTAGCCAAGAAATGAGATTTTAAAAGGTTGGTCTCTTCTGCTTTGTTTTTAGCTTCAATGAGAGCCGCATAGATCTCTTTTTTCTCAGTGATATCCTCTTTAACACCAACATAGTGAGTGATCTCTCCTTTCAAATTTTTAATAGGAGCTATCGTGGCAGCCTCCCAATATGTAGTTCCATCTTTTTTAATATTCTTAAATTCCCCAACCCATACATTTCCACTCATAATGGTGTTCCATAATTGTTCATATTCTAAAGAAGTTGTAAAACCTGATTTTAAAACATTAGGATTTTTACCGATTAATTCATCATAAGAATACCCCGTTACTTCTGAAAACTTTGGATTCACATATTCAATTGTACCGCTTATATCAGCAATTACAATACTCACCGGACTTTGTTCAACAGCTCTGGATAATTTAATGATCTTTTCTTCCGTTTGTTTTCTTGATGATAAGTCATGCACAAATACCAGGTTGGATTCTTTTCCCCGGTATTTTATTGGAGCAGCACTAGTTGTTACTACGATTCTCGATCCATCAATTCTAATGTACTCTTGCTCCATTAATTTTGCATTTTGTCCAGTTTCCTTTTGAATATTTATACGAGATTTTACAATTTCATGAAATTCAGGTGCAATTCTTTCAAAAATATCAGTTCCAATCAATTCCGATTCATCTTTTGCATTAAGCAAATCAAGCATTTTTGGATTTATGAAAGTAAAAACACCCTGAGTATTAACAAATATTCCATCAGGTGCATTTTCGAGAATCGTTCTAAATCTAAATTCACTTTCTGACAATGAGGTCTCAGTTCTTTTTTCAGAAGAAATATCTTTAATAACTCCAATAATACGAATGGGATTGTCATCCTGATCAAAAAAGAATTGACACACAAAATGTATCCAACAAATCATTCCATAAGTAGTAATAACACGAAATTCAGTTTGAATACTCTCTTTATTAAGTTTTGCATATTCCATTTTCCGGGTAAATGCAGGAACATCATCAGGATGAATATACTCAAAAAAATCTTCAAATTTTCCTTTGTTTTTTTGGCGTATTTCCTTCAATAAAATATTTTCAGAATCTGAAAAACTGATGGTTTGTGTTTTTAAATCCTTGTCAAAGAAAAGTAAATCTGCTGCTTTTAATGCTAAATTAAGGCGTTTATTATCATTATCAACTTTTTTAGCCACAATATCCCTTCTAATTCGATGTTGTAATAAAAAACATAATGCACTAGATACAATTGGAAAAATGATTAAAGTAGGTAACGTTAGGTTTATAAATAAATAAGTTGAAACTTCTTTAGTATATATTAGTATCGCTATTGACATTAAAATATGACATACTAGTCCAAATAAATAAATTTGTATATGGGAAAGTTTGTCCAACTTTTTTCTCCAAAAGAGTCTTGCAAATAATCCAAATGAACCTGATACAAAAATAATTGTAATCCCAATCCAAGTTGAGGCTCCACCTTCCAATATTCTGAAAAGGATTGTAATTACCATTGCAATGATTGTCGGAATTAATCCGAGAAATAATCCTGTTACAGATAAAAGTACGGATCGAGTATCTATAATATGGCCTGGCTCAAGTTCATTCCCGGTAATCATTAATGCTATTCCAAGTAACCCGACGAAAAATCCCCCGATAATCTTAACAACAAACTTATTTGAAATAATATGATGATGAGTCAATAAATCAAAAATTACAACCAGAGAAATTAATATAGCAGCATTTTGAAAAAGTGAAATTAAGATATCGTTTTCCATGTTAATTGATCAAATAGATTAAATCATTAAAATTAAAATTCTTATTCAACAACTATTTCATTACAAAAAAGATGTGCATCGTTTCCTTCTCCCTGTGCATCTTGCGGAATTTTTCCAATAGATTTAGCTACAATGCGTATATATCTTATTGTCATTTTCTTTTGAAATTGAACATCTTTAATCCCTTTGATTTTATAATCTTCAGGACTCCATATTTTTTTATCAATGACTGACCAATCTTTACCATTTTCGGAAGAATAAAATACTACTTCTGTTGGTCCATATATCCAGGAATCAGGGGCATTATAAAATTGCATACTCACCTTATGAATAGCCATTGGCTCTAATAAGTCAATTTGAACATCCATATCCTTTCCAAGTGTTCCTACCCATCGATTCCAAGCATTGCTTTTGGCAACAATTCCATCAGTCAGCGCATATTGATGACCTCCTGAATAGGAAGGATTTACATTGCTCATTTGATATGGTTTGCCGGTTCCTTTATGAATAATCAATTTTTCTGAATATATGGGTGAAAAAGATATTCCACTTTTGAATGCTTGAGCTTTAATATTAACATTTTTACTGATTACAATGGGTGTTAAATAAAGTTCAGATTTCATAGTCGGTTCAGTTCCATTTAAAGTATATCTGACTTCACAATCCTTACACTCGGAGGTGAGTTCAATTTGCGGTTTTTTAGCAATGCTTGACCATTGGGTTGATGCTTTAATGGCGTAATGACTTTTTGAATAATTAACCTTTAATTGATCCAGACGGTTGAAATGAGTTGTTAGTCTGTTTAAAAAATCTTGATAATTTTTATTATCTTTAGGGGACCATGCAATTTCTGCTACTGCAGCTGCTCTAGGGAATATCATATATTCAACATGTTCTGGAGTGGCTATGTATTCAGTCCAAAGATTGCCTTGTAATCCTAAAATAAAATGTTCTTTTTGTTCTGGTATTGCTGCAGGAATCGGATCATATTCATACACTCTACTCAAAGGTAAGAACCCACCAATTGCAACAGGTTCACTCTCCGGAACTCCTTGATAATAATCCAAATACATATTTCCATTTGGAGTCATGATGGCATAATGGTTTTGATTAACTGCTTGAATCGCACCATCTTCTCCTCGCCACGACATAATAATTACGCCTTGAGGAATTCCCCCTTCTAAAACCTCATCCCATCCAATCACATGTCGACCTTTAGATTCAATGAATCTGGAAATTCTGTTCATAAAATAGGTTTGTAACTCTTTTTCATCTTTAAGACCCTCCTCTTTGATTCTCTTTTGACATTTAGGGCACTCTTTCCATCTTGTTTTTGGACTCTCATCTCCACCAATATGGATGTAGGGAGAATTGGGAAACATGATCATTACTTCAGCTAAAATATTTTGAAGAAATTCAAAAGTTTCATCAGTAGTGCAGAAAACATCATCAAATACGCCCCAGGTGCCGGCAACTTGATGTGGGCCTCCTGTACATGAAAATTCAGGATATGCCGTTATTGCAGCCAATGCATGTCCTGGCATCTCAATTTCCGGAACTATGGTTACAAATTTTGATTTTGCATATTCCACAACCTCTTTTACTTCCTCCTGAGTATAAAAACCTCCATAAGGAGTTTTATCATAACCCAATCCGGAATTATAATGACCAATCCAGGTTTCATTTCTTCTGGATGCAATCTCTTGTAGTTTGGGATATTTTTTAATTTCAATTCGCCACCCTTGATCATCCGTTAAATGCCAATGAAAGAAATTCATCTTATGCATTGCCATTAAATCAATGTATTTTTTAATGAATGAAACAGGAAAAAAATGTCTACTTACATCCAAATGAAGTCCTCGGTAGGGAAAGCGTGGAAAATCTTTAATTTCACAACATGGTAATTCCACAACAGAGTTTTCATTAAAATCTTTTTGATAAACCTGAGGTGGCATTAATTGCATCAATGTTTGAATAGCGTAGAAAAAACCTATTTCTGTTGAAGCTTTAACTTCCAAACGATTTTTAGAAATACTTATAACATAACCTTCTTTACCTATTTCTAAATCATTTTCCAAAATAAAAGACTGATTATTAGTAGTCTCTTTTTCCAGAATAGATCTTAAAGTGGTTTTAAATACACCCTCTTTTGCAGTGAGTGAAACAGGTTTCGGAATAATGTCGTATTGATTTTGAGCTGATAAGAATCCAAGGATTAAAATAAAAGTTAAAAGGGAAACAATTTTCTTCATCATTTTTTAAATTAAGTTGCAAATATAAGGATATTTCATATAATTTTGTAAAAAAAAACGACATGAGTGCATTTAAAGCATACGATTTCAGAGGTATTTATAATCAAGACTTTACTCTAGATACCATATATAAATTCGGATATTTTCTTCCAAAATTATTAAAAACAGATAAAATATTGATTGGTAGGGATATGAGAATATCATCTCCTGATATGTTTATTGCATTATCCAATGGAATTACAGATTCAGGCGCGGATGTATATGACATGGGATTAACCACTACTCCAATGGTGTATTATTTCACAGCAAAACATGATTTTGAGGGTTCTGTCATGATTACTGCTTCTCATAATCCAAAAGAGTACAATGGACTGAAAGTATCCAGAAAAGGGGCTCTTCCATGTGGCTATGATACTGGTTTAGGTGATTTGGAAAAAATGATCCAAAATAATCCTGTAATTCCTTCTACTCAAAAAGGCAAAATTGTTGATTATCCGATTAAAGATGAATATATTACATTTTTAAAAACCTATCAAACAGATATTTCCAATTTAAAAATTGCAATGGATTGCTCAAATGGAATGGGTTCGATTTTAGTAAAAGATATTTTTGGCACACAACCAACCTATATTTTTGATGATTTGGATGGACGTTTTCCTAATCATGAAGCAAATCCATTAGAGATGGAGAATGTCGAAGACTTAATGGAATTGGTTCATCAGACAAAAGCTGATATTGGGGTAATTTTTGACGGTGATGCAGACCGGGTTATGTTTGTGGATGAAAAAGGGAGCTTTATTCCACCGGACTTGCTTATTGCAGTAATGGGACACTATTTTCATGTACATCCCCAATATAAAAATGGGGGATTGTATATCCAAGATATCCGAACTTCAAAATCAGTAGCCGAATATTTAGAAAAATTCAACTTCTCACCCTATATCTGGAAAGTGGGTCGCGCATTTGCAGCTCTTAAATTGCGTGAAATAGATGGTATTTTTGGAGGAGAATTTGCCGGGCATTACTACTTAAAAGATTTTTACTACTCTGATTCAGCGATGGTGGCCTCTTTGATCATTTTGAAAGTGTTTAGTGACATGAAAAAAGATGGTATCTCCGTTTCACAACTGATCCAAAAAATTGCCACTTACTCCAATACCGGTGAAATTAACTTTAAAATCACTCAGAAAAGTGAAGCCATGGAGGCTTTAAGAGCTCATTTTTCGCAACAGGAAGAAGTAACAAAGTTCATGGATTTTGATGGATACCGTATCGAATTTAAAGATTGGTGGTTTAATGTAAGACCCTCCAATACAGAACCTTACTTACGATTATTAATGGAAGCTAAAACCCAAGAGTTATTAGATTCCAAACTGGAAGAAGCTAAATCAATCATTAAAAAATATACCTAATCTCTATGAATGGTGATCCTAAACTATACGTACTTCTTGATCAATTAAACATTTCTTACGAATATATTGAACACCCGCCTGCCCCAACGATTGAAATCGCCAAACAGTATTGGGAAGGTCATGATGCACAACACTGCAAAAACCTGTTTTTCAGGAATCACAAAGGGAACAAACATTTTTTAGTGATTCTGAATTGCGATCAGGAGATGGATATTCATTTTATTGAAAAACTACTAAAACAGGGCAAATTAAGCTTTGCTTCAGAGGAAAGACTGCAAAAATGGCTCGGCGTTTCACCTGGATCTGTAACCCCATTTGGATTGATCAATGATCCCGGTCATCATGTGCATCTTTTTATTGATGAAACACTTCTAAAAGCTGAAAAGCTAAGCTTTCACCCGTGTCAAAATACAGCCTCTTTGATCATACAACAATCAGATTTTATTAAATTTCTGGATTATTGTCAGAATCAATATGAATGGATTAATTTATATTAGATTTTGGATAGATCTCTTCCCACCAGGTTGGATCATTTTGTAACCATTTGGCAAACCAAGCCTGCATTGTTTTAGCCCAATAGATTCTTTTGTAATAATCGGAAACGCCATGGTTTTCACCCTCCACTTCAATAAATTCTACAGGTTTACCTAAGATTCTTAAAGCATTGTACATCTGAATACTTTCGCCGATAGGAACATTATCATCCTGATCCCCATGTAAAAGCAGAATCGGAGTTTTTATCTTATCCGCACTAAACAATGGACTTTGATTCACAAAAAACATTTTATTATTCCAGGGATAAGTGTCAGCATTTGCTACTGAGCAGTATCCAATTCCCCAGTTTCCTTCTCCCCAGTAACTGGTTAAAGCGCTAATTCCTGCGTGACTGATAGCTGCGGAAAACAGATCCGTTTGAGTTTGTAAATACATGGTCATAAAGCCACCATAACTAGCCCCAAAACAACCCACTTTTGTGGAATCTATATAAGAATGTGTTCTGAAGAATAGTTTGGTTCCTTGAATAATCTCATCTGCAGTTCTGATTCCCCAGGCATTAACGTGTCTAGCGCTGAACTCTTGCCCAAAACCGATTGTTCCACTAGGATTTAAAGTATAAACGACATAACCCAAAGCGGCATACATGTGCATAGAATAGCTAAATTCGAGACTTCTCATGGTAGGTGTAGTTCCTCCATAATAATACACTAACATCGGATAAGTTTTAGTGGAATCAAAATGGGGAGGTAAATAAAACCTACCGGTAATGGTTGTTCCATCTTCAGTTTTAAAATTCCAGTCCTGTACCTTTCCTAAAACAATATTTTGAAGTTTTTCTTTAGATAAATCATATAAACACTTTGCAGCAGACTTCTTCCCTCCATAAAAATAGAATCGATCAGCATTGGATGCACTTTGACCATAAAAATTGAATACCGGAGCCTGAGAAGCTACAGAGAACTCTTTTACAACATCTTCAGGTAAATTAAATTTAGTAAAAGTGGCACTCTTTGGATTATATTGATAGATTGAATTACAATCTTTATCTACCACTCTCATATAAATAGTTTGATCCGCACTATTCCATACCGCACTTTCAATAGAAGGATCAAAATTCTTAGTTATCGGGGTCACTTTTTTATTACTAATATCAAAAATAAATAATTGATTATCATAAGAATTAGCGATCGGTTCTTTTCCAATATTTAAACCTACTTTACTAAAAGCTTCAGGAGCACCGATGATTAACAATTGTGTATCATCGGGTGAAAATTGAGCACTTCCGGCATAAGGTTCGTTTTCATATAGAGTGTCAATGGCCAGAGTTGCCAGATTCAAACGATATAAATTGTTATAGGTGAATGGTCTTTTGGTATAATCTGTTTGGGAACTTCCAACAAGAATATACTGACTATCATGACTAATATCATACAAATAGGTAGATCTATTTCCAAAAGTCAGCGGTTGGTAAACACCGGTTTTAAGATCATATTTAGCTAGAGCATAGCGGGTTCTAAATGCATTATAGCGGTCGCTGTTATCTAAAATACGATTCATCCCGTTTTTTTCCTTAGGTGCTTCCGATTTGATGGTATAAATCAAAGTATTTTCATCTAATGCCATAGTGAAATCTCCTTCCGGTAAGTTGTTTTCTATGATTTTAATTTGAAAATCAACAGGATTCATCAGGATCAATTCAATTCCTTTTAATCCATCACGGGTATAATAGATCAGGTTGCTTTTTGGCATCCAATGGGCTTGTGTTAAATAGCCATTATTTTGAAGCATCACTTTTCCAGTCTCATTATCAATCAATTCGGCATATTTAATTGTTTTATTATCAACCCTTTCTGAATAATCAACCAAACAATATTTTCCGTTAGGTGATATTTCTACTCCACGGATATTTTTACCGTCTTGCAGATTATAGATGGAAAAAGTTCTGATGTTCTCGGTTGAAAAATGAAAATAATCCAGATTTTTTTCTGAAGTAAAAGTCACTTTTAACTTTTGATCCAACTGATTGGAATCGGGCCTAGCCATATATTTGATAACAAGTTCATAAGTCATAGGTTCGAACCCATATTCAAAGGAAACCGCTTTGGGTAAAGAATCGAAAGTAGATTTATCTTTCTTCTTAGTACCATTCACATAAATTTCAAATATTCCATTCCCTTTCACTTCAACTTTCCCTTTCACAAAACGATCTACAGTAATGTAAGTTTTAAAAAAATAGATGGAATATTTCTGCTTATCGCTTTTAAAAGTAACATATTTTGCTGTATCCACTTCTAAATTTTGAGCAATGGAGAAATATTTGTCTGAGATAGGGAAACTCTTCATGAGCTCATTTTCATCAAATGCAGCACCATTTACATCCAGGCTATCTGACATGATTGGTTTTACAC
>DAONEU010000003.1:39571-49279 GCA_035403245.1 Bacteroidales bacterium
ACATAGTTTGTGTCTGCAAAAATATCAATAAATCGACAATTTGAATATTTTACAACTAAAGAATCAACTTTCAAGTATGTATTATTCAATTGTTTTTTATTAATTTGATCTCTGTATGCTTTATAGGCTGGTGGAAAAAGTAGAACCACTTGTATCCCTTTTTGTTGACAAATTTTGATAATTTCTTCCACTTCTGAAGAATTTTTAGAATAAAAAGGTCCATCCACATTAGTATGTCTTATGGCTGACTCGGCTGCAGTTTGATCTAAATTAGCGGAATATTCAGCTAAACAGTTGAACCCCCAACCACGAGGAGTTACCCCAACTTCCGTTTTTTTATGTTTATAAAAATTAATAATTCTTTTATAATTTCTTTTTGGATCGACACTGAATATTTCAAAATAATTTTGAAGGGATTGAGACGTATTGATTTTATAATAAATGGAATAATTTTTTAATCGCCATGACTCAGTACTGGATTGAAGATCCCAATAAAAAGTAAAGTAGGAAATAGGATAAATAAGAACCTTAAGATGGGGTAATTGTGGTAGAAAATGTTGAAATAATTTTAGATCAAATTCGGGTGTTTGGGCAACTTGAGCCAAATTAAAGCAACTTTTATTAAAGAAATCGGGATTTAATCCATAATAAACATGAGAACTTCCTAGAGCTAAGATTTCAATATTTTTGCCGTTTTTTTTGATATAATCCCTTTTAGATTTATAGTCATTAGGGATATGACGAATGGATACTTCAATTATAAAAAGCAAAACAAAAAAGGGTAAAAGGAAGATCAGTAGTTTGATAATAAATTTCTTCATCTTTGATTTAATAAGATAATTAATTCTGAAATTATTATAAAACAGATTATTTCAAATATTTTCTGGAGAAAATTTTATATTTCAGAATACAATAAATGGCTCTGAATCCATCTTTCCAACCAATTTTCTTTCCCTCTTCGTACGTTCTGCCATAATATGATATACCAACTTCATATATTCTAACTCCTTTAAATCTGGCAATTTTTTGAGTTACTTCAGGTTCAAAACCGAACCTATTTTCAATAAAATAGATCGACTTGATGATATCTGCTCTAAATAGTTTATAGCAAGTTTCCATATCTGAAAGGTTCAGATTGGTACACATATTGGAAAGGCGTGTTAAGAATCTATTTCCAATGGAGTGCCAAAAGAAGAGAATTCTATGTGGGTTTCCACCGGCAAATCTGGATCCATAAACGATATCCGCAAAACCATCAACAACCGGTTTCAGTAAAAGGTTATATTCTTCGGGGTCATATTCTAAATCTGCATCCTGAACGATCACATAATCACCGGTTGCTTCATTAAATCCACGATGAAGAGCGGCTCCTTTACCCATATTGACCGGTTGTTCATAGAACTTCATTTCAATATCATTATATTCCGGTTTATTTTCGCGAATCTGTGAAATATATCGATCAATGGCACCTTTAGAATCATCTTTAGAGCAATCGTTAACCAATATGATTTCTTTCTGTATTTGATTGATTAATTGAACATTCAAAACTTTATCTAAAATGAGATGAATCGTTTTTTCTTCGTTATAAACGGGAATAATGATGGATAATTTCATAGAGTAAATTGATAAAATTTTGAATATTAATCGAATGCAGGTTTCTTGCGTTCTCTTTTTTGTTCATTGCAACCACTAGGATCGCCGGTATAGGCGGCAGGTATCGTAAAATTGAACCCGGAATATTTGGCAGGATTTGCGACAACTTTTGAATACTGTAAATCCGGATCGGAATAACATTTTTGCATAAATAAAGCAAAAACGGGCATAGCGGTTCTGGCACCTTGTCCTAATGATGTGGAACGGAAGTGAGCAGCTCTGTCTTCACATCCAACCCAAACGCCACAAGTTAATATAGGGGTATAACCGACAAACCATCCATCAGATTGGTTATCAGTAGTACCAGTTTTACCACCCATTGGAAAATTAATTTTGTATTGACCCCCTAGACGGGCACCAGTACCATGTTGAACTACCCCTTGCATCAATCTTACGGTTTTAAAGGCCGTAATTTGATCCATGGCTTCATTGGTCTTAGGAACATAGGTATAGATTACATTCCCATTGTTATCACAAATTTTGGTAATAAAAGAAGGTTCAATATAAACACCTTGATTTGGGAAGCAATTGATAGCTCCAACTTGTTCATATAGCGAAAGTTCACAAGCTCCTAGTGCAATAGATGGAACAGCAGGAATTTCAGAAGTAATCCCCATAGATTTTACTTGTTGAATGACTGCTTGTGGCCCAAATTGTTTCATCAAATAAGCAGATATATAGTTGATGGATTGAGCTAATGCTTCACTTAAAGAGATCATTTGTCCACTTTTATAATCACCTGAGTTTCTAGGTGTCCAAGTAGTTCCTTCCGGCAATTTAAAAGTAACCGGCACATTAGGAACCATAGTACATGGGGAGTATTCACCGGATTGCATTGCTACGGCATAAACATAAGGTTTAAAAGTAGACCCTACTTGTCTTTTGGACAACTTCACGTGGTCATATTGAAAATACATGTAATCAACTCCACCAACATACGCTTTCACATATCCGGTAGATACATCCATCGCCATCATACCACATTGTAAGAACGACTTGATATAACGGATAGAGTCCATTGGAGTCATTAGAGTATCTACCATTCCCCTATCCCAAGTAAGAATTTTCATTTTCACTTTTATATCAAAGACTCTTCTGATTTGAGCATCTGTAGCTCCTGCATCTTTCATCAATTCATATCTTTCTGATTTTTTCATAGCGGAAACAAGTATCCTTTCTGTTTCTTCTTCAGATAGATTATAAAAAGGTGCATTTTTCACCCCTTTAATGTGTTGAAAAAACATAGGTTGAAGGTAGTTACAGACATGTTCTCTGACTGCGTCTTCTGCATGTTTTTGCATACGTGAATCAATAGTTGTATAAATTTTCAAACCATCTTTATAGATATCATAATAAGAACCGTCAGGTTTAGGATTATTTCGACACCATTCTGTTAAAAATTGCCTTAAATATTCCCTAAAGTAAGTTGCACTTCCGGTCGCATGATGTTGAACTTTATAGTGTGAAATATCAATTGGGATTTTTTGGATTGAATCGCACTGTTCTTCAGTGAGATAACCATATTTTTCCATTTGAGAAAGCACCGTATTTCTTCTCTGTAAAGAGGCGTTTGGGTTTTTTCTGGGACTAAATTTGGTAGGAGCCTTTAACATACCAACTAACATAGCCGATTCCTGATAGTTTAGCTCCGAAGGTAATTTCCCAAAAAAAGTAGCCGCTGCAGATTTAATTCCCATGGAATTACTACCAAAATCTACCGTATTAAAATACATCGCCATTATTTCATTTTTGGAATACTCTCGCTCCAACTTGCTGGCAACAACCCACTCTTTTAATTTTGTCAATACCATTTTAAATTTACTTGCATTTGGATCTCTTGGAAATAGATTCTTAGCCAACTGTTGCGTAATGGTACTACCCCCACCTTGATGAATGCCGGTTACCACACCGAAGAATACACGAACCAATGCTCTACCGTCAACCCCGGAATGCTTAAAAAACCTGGCATCTTCAGTGGCAATTAAGGCATTCACTAAAGAGGAATCTAGTTCTTCAAATTTACAAGGTGAACGATTTTCTAAATAATATTTCCCTAAAAGTTCTCCATCAACAGAATAAACTTCGGTAGCTAAATTAGTTTGTGGATTTTCTAAATCACTGAAAGAGGGCATAAACCCTAAAAGTCCTAGCGAAATAGATACAAATAGTAAAACGACAAAAAGAAAACCGATGATATATACTATCCAAAATCTTTTAATCCATTTTGAGGGTGGTCCGGCAGGTTTTTTAGGACTTTTTTTATTTGTAGGTTGATTATACATGGTTTGGGTCACTAATTTTTAGTTACAATCTGCAAAACTACAATATTTTTTTGTATTTTTGCACTCTCAAACGTTGCTTTAAAGAGGATTATTTTATATCTCACTTTTTTTCAACGTAATTAATGCCCAGGTGGTGGAATTGGTAGACACGCTACTTTGAGGGGGTAGTGGGAGTATTCCTGTGCAAGTTCGAATCTTGTTCTGGGCACATAAAAAAAGGCACTTTAAAAAAGTGCCTTTTTGCTTTATTGTTTTACAATTTTCTTCACTATGGATCCTGTTTCAGTCTTTACTTTAACAAAATAGACTCCATTCGTATAGTTTGTTGCATCTAAAACACACTCTTGAGCATTGATGTTTCTCATTCCACCTACCAAACGACCTGAAATATCATAAACCTGATACTCTTCAATGGTTGCATTTTGATGTGTTATAGTGAATCTTCCATCAGAAGGATTGGGAGCAATGGTTAACAAGGATGGTGTAAATTCAGCTACATATTCACCGGGAGCAGCTGCTCTAAGATTAAAATACATCGTATCTACAATAGGAATTGCGGATGGACAAGTTTCCACTTTTAGTATCAATTTTAACAATTTTTCTTGATTTTGAGCAAAAACAGCAGTTTCAGGCACTCTAATCACAATTTTAGTGGAAGGATGACCTGCTTCTAACAAAAAAGTAGTTACAAAATCATCCGATTTTACTAGGGTATCACCTTCAGTATCCATATAATAAACCTCATAATCTTCATTAAAAACAGCATCACAATGAGCAGAATCAGCAAATGCAAAAATAGTATAATCTCTAGTTGAATCAGGAGGTAAAATCAAATAATGAATCGTATCACTATTCAAATTTTGAACTAAATCAGGATTGTTCGCATAAGTAAAGGAATGATAATTTTTAAACTCTGATGGACTGATAAAACTTCCTTGTTTTAAAAATACTCCGGAGTCATAAGAGTTATCCTGACAATTGGCTACGGCAAGTTTCATGTGATATGTAGTACATGGCATAATTCTGGATTTTGCAAATAAACCGGAAGCAACACCAAATGGTGCATAAGGACTATTTCCGGGAATTCTGGTAAAACCATCAAATTGAATACCGGGAGAACCACTAGGTACATCAGTATAATAGCTAGAATACGCTAATGATTGATTTACACCTGAACAACCTGATGGAGTACCTGAAGAACCGGAAAAACCCGGATTCACAGAATTGATGGATACAGGAAGTGTACTTCCGGGAATTAAGGCAATATTCCATGTAGAAAGTACTTGTGTTACAGGATGTGGACCGGTTAAAAAGAATGCAAAAATATCATTGTAACTGGAACACACAAATTCAGGATACTCCTCTGAAGCAAAGATGTATTCAAACTGAACATTTCCTGACACGGAAAGGAAATCAAATTCCAATTTGGCCATACCTTCTAAACTATTGGTTGTTAACGCTTGTAAATCTGCATCAGTAGTATTGTCATTATTGGTTGATGATAAACTTCCACTGCTATTTGGCCCAGGTGCAACCGTTATGTTTCCGGATGTCATGATGATCCCCCTGTTCATTGGAAAATCAGCAAAATTATAACCATTCGTAAACGTTCCAATTTTACTTGTTGTCGTAGTTGGTAGTGGTCCTGACTGGTTATTAAACGTAGCATTCGAAATATAAACCCCTGAAACAATGGGTGGTAATACTAAAGTTGAATTAATCAATTGTAATGGTGTCAATCCTTGTGGAGATGCAACCGAAATCTGTGCGTCTAATCGTACAAATAAAAAAATAAAAATTACTAAAAAAAATAGTGCAACTTTCTTCATATAATTGGTTTAAATAATCGATAATGACTTGGTTAATTATGGATGCAAATATACTCTTTTTTTTATTTAAAATAATTTACAATATAATCTTTAAGTTGTTTAATCTTAATCATTTCAGGATCCTTCTGTAATAACAAGTATCTGTAAGAATTATATACTTTGATAACCCATACTCTGTAGTAATAAAGAAGCCCAATAGTTGCTGCTGCAAATAGAACGAACCACATCCCCAGTAAAAAAGATCCTGAAACTACTCCTACAATCAAGAATAATAGAATGTACCAAATCGGAAAAATGAAAAATCCAAGTCCAAAACGAACAGATGAGAACAATTGCTTGTCTTTCATTTTTCGCACCAATAACTCCGGAGCAAAAAATGGAATTCCATTTGTTACTATGCTGTAAAAGTAAACTGGTAATAGTAACAACAATAGAAAATCTTTAAATAAGGTTTTACCCCAGGTGACTTTTCGATTTATCAACCAATCTCTTAGTTTTAGATTTTTTAATCCGGATTTATATTCCCTCGTTTTCTCCATCAACTCTTCAAATTTGGAAGAATCGTCAACTTTTAACTGATCAATTTCAGAAATCACCTTTTTCTCTTCCTGAAAATATTCATAAAACGAGTCATCAATATTAACTCTCGTATGAGTGATCATATTTCGGAGCAAATCATACTCATCATAATGTTCCTGATCCTCAATATCCATCACCATCCCTTTGAGAATATTTCTGGCTTTTTCATTGAGTTTAGCATAAGCTAAATTTGGATCTGTCTTATGAATGTCATAAAATTCTTCAAATGTGAATGGTTTTCCAATCACCAATAATAATTTTGATTTGATTCTTTCATATTTGGTATAATGAATACAAACCGGAAGCACTTTTACGTCAACAGAATAATGGGAAAGCTCTTCTGCAGCAAAGCATATTCTAGGAAACCCTTTCTTAAATGGTCCTAAATATCTTCCATGTTGATGCTGCGCTTCAGGATATAAAATTACAGTACCACCTCTCAGTAACACATGTCCGGCAACATTAAAAGTATCATTATTCCGTTTGATATCACTTCGTTCTCCATCTCTGGTTCTAAAAGTTGGTAAAACTTTGATATACCTTAAAAGTTTAGCAATGATCTCCTTCTTGAAAATATCACCCCGGGCAATATATACCGGTTGTCGATTATCCTTAAACATACTTAATTTTGCTAAAGGATCCATCAATCCATTTTGATGATTGGAAATCACAAAACAGGGCTCCCCAATGGGTGGAATATTCTCCTCACCAATAATCTCAATATCTTCATAAAAAATATGATTGTGAAGATATCTCATATAAGGCAAAATATATGAGTATATTTTATGGTGTTTATCAATATTATCAAAATTAATCATTTCATTGAGATTTAGAGATTATACATTATTTGACATCTAATTCGCTCATGATATTCTGAGCATTAGCATATTTATCCACAATAAAGAGGAAGTATCTAATATCCAATCCAATATTTCTACATTTGTTGACATCATAATACAAATCACTCATGGTACCTTCCCACATTCTGTCAAAATTGATTCCAATCAACTCCCCATTACCATTTAAAATCGGACTACCTGAATTGCCTCCCGTTGTGTGATTACTAGCAATAAATGCAACCCGCATCTCTCCGTTTTGATCAGCATAACGACCAAAATCTTTATTTAAAATTAAATTTTTTAATTTTTGATCCACCTGATAATCAAACACATCCGGATTCTCTTTATCTAAAATCCCATTAACTGTAGTGAAAGGAAGATATCTCATCCCATCAGCAGGTGTGATTCCCTGCATTTTACCATAAGCAACGCGCATGGTTAGATTAGCATCGGGGAACTTCACTCTTTGAGGAGTTAACTCCATCAGACATTGTAAGTAGATTCTATAATGTTCCTCTAGCTGAATCTTTAAAGTAGGAATTTTATTTCCATTCAAAATGCCCAATTGAATACTCGCATTTAAGAAGAGTTGGTTTTCATCAAACCATTTTTTTAGCTTCTTAATATCTTTTGGTTTCGCATTTTTCATGAAAGCCATATAAGATTCTTTGGTAGCAAAAATCGATTTTTCATACCAGTTATCAGAAACCGTTTTTAGACTCTCTTTTGAAATTTTGGCATATTTTTGAAGGGCTTCCGGCATGTATTGAACATCTAATGTGTTGAAATAATAATACAAAAGCTCTACAAAGATCTCTTTATCAATAGGTTTGCAGTAATGGGTGTAAAAATTCTCCCCGGCGTTGATCCATTTCTCTTTGTCACGATCAAAGTTTACTATTTCACCATTGATATAGAAATTTTTCCTAAACTTTTCAGTAAAAGCAGGAAGTTCAATAACAGGAAATGTTTCTCTCAAAAAAGCAGATTGAAGCTCTAAATTTTTATAAATAGCGTAATCATCCTTGATATTTTGAATCACATTTTTATATTTCTTCGCATAGTCTGGATTTTGATCGATCATTTGTTGCAACTGAGTCTCCTCATTTTGTTTCTTCTGGATCACTTTAGAATCTTTAATCCCTTTATTTTCCCCGATCCACTTTTTCCAGCCGTTAGCAATACTATTTGCTTTGGCAGAGTACATTAATCGGATCTCCGGAGATTGATTCATGAATTTTTTCATCACATCCAACCTCACTCCTCTTTGGTATATTGCCACCGGATTTCTATAATTAACAACCAAATCAACTCCATCAGAGATCAAATATTGCATGGTTGTTCCGGGATATCCTAAAACCATGGTAAAATCGCCTTCATTCACCCCTTTTGATGATATAGGTAAGAATTTTGGGGTATTCATTGGAATATTGTTGGGAGAATAAGCGGCAGGCAAACCGTCACGATCGGTATAGATGCGATACAAGGAGAAATCGCCGGTATGTCTAGGCCACACCCAGTTATCGGTATCGCCACCAAATTTTCCGATACTTTCAGGAGGTGTTCCCACTAAACGAACATCGCTATAAACTTGATAAAGGAATATAAAGTACTGATTTCCATAATACATAGCTTCCACTTCTGCCAAATAGGTTGTCCCTTCGGTATATTTTTCAGTTACAATTTTGATATTCTCTTTGATTTTATTTTGTCGCTCTTCAAAAGAGGTAAGTTCTTCCGTTCCTTCGAGGACATTTGATGTAACCTCCTCCATTTTGATTAAGAAAGATACGGTTAATCCTTCGCAAGGGATCTCTTCATTATTATTCTTAGCCCAGAAACCATGATGCAAATAATTTTTTTCCAGAGTACTATAGCGTTGAATATAGGAATAGCCGCAATGATGATTGGTTAAAAGAAGACCATTTTTCGAGATCAGTTCTGCCGTACAGCCACCGCCAAAAAGAACGATGGCATCTTTCAGGCTGCTATTATTCACATTATAAACATCTTCTGCTGTCAGTTTAAAGCCCAGACTTTGCATTTCAGCTTCATTACGTTTCAGTAAAAGGGGAAGCCACATACCGGCATCCGCGAACCCCATAAAGAAAGAAACCAACAGGGTAAAAACAAGTATAAATCTTTTCATGATAAAAATATTTCAAAACAGATCGCAAAAATACAAAAAAAAAGGTTCAGGGTACAAGGTGCAGGGCGAAAGGGAATTAGCAAATTAGCAAATTTGTGAATTAGGAAATTTCAAATGGGCTGATGGGTATTGGGTATAAGGTTTTAGCTGTTTAAAGGTTGAACCTCCCTTTAATTCGTAATTCGTAATTTTTAATTTTCCCCTTTCCCCTTGTCCCTTTCCCCTAAACCATTATTAATTATTCATTATTAATTATTCATTATTTTGGGCATTCCCCTTTGGCTGCGCTCAACCCCACTCCCACCCCAAAGAAAACAAACTACGTCGCTTGCCAAAGGGTCGGTCTCAATGTCATTAAGTTAAGGATTAACATTCTC
>DAONEU010000004.1:0-35826 GCA_035403245.1 Bacteroidales bacterium
AAACAAACACCATGAGAATGATGTTGATCACTCCGGTAAAGAAAGTGTATATTGTGTTGGGAAAAGTGATCCCCTATATGGGATTGTCATTGTTGAGTACTATCATGATTTTGGGAATCAGTGTCTGGATTTTTAAAATGCCGATAGAGGGAAACATCTTCCTTCTTTTACTACTCTGTATCGTTTTCATGTTTACAGCTGCATCTTTTGGCCTCTTAGTCTCATCTATCTCCAAAACTCAATTGGATGCGATGATGATCACCATGATGGGGTTATTCTTACCGACAGTTTTATTATCAGGATTTTTATTCCCTTTGGATAACATGCCATTTGTTTTTCAGATCTTAGCTGATATTTTTCCGGCAAAATGGTTTATCTTAGCTATTAAAGATGTGATGATCAAAGGGGCTACTTTCCTAGATATTTGGCATTATTTGCTCATTTTGACTGTAATGTCCCTGTTTTTATTACGGGTTAGTATGTCACAAATTGACAAAAGGAGGAAGAAATGAGAATTATATTAATGCTGATCAGGAAAGAGTTTTTGCAGGTATATCGAAATAAACTGTTGATGTCGATATTGATTGTGGCACCTTTGGTACAGTTTATCATTTTTCCATTTACTGCAGACTATGAGATCAAAGTGTTGCATATTGGGTTTATCGATTATGACCAATCCGGAACCAGCAAGCAAATAGTGGAAAAGTTTACCTATTCCCCCTATTTTATAAATTATGGGTTTATTGAATCGAGAGAAAAAGGGGAATTATTGATGATGCAGGATAAAGTGGACTTCATTATAGAGTTTCCCAGTCATTTTGAAAAAGAGATGATAAATGGTGGAGATCCGCAGATTGCAATCACCGCCAATGCAATCAACAGTGTTAAAGCGGGAATAGGTTCGGGCTATATTAAGAATGTTTTGCGTCAGTTTTTTGAGGAGAAAAAAGAAGGAATTCCAATTACATCTAAGCAAATTGCCACGATTGAATCTGCACATGTGTATTGGTATAATGAACGGATGAACTATAAAAATCTGATTGTACCGGGGATTTTGGTGATTTTGGTGACACTTATTGGCGCTTATGTAACGGCACTAAATATTGTGAGAGAGAAGGAGATTGGCACCATTGAACAGATGAATGTTTCTCCCATCAAGAAATGGCAGTTTTTATTGGGAAAAATGATCCCATTCTGGATATTGGGGATGGCTGAATTTATCTTAGGATTGCTGATGATGAAGTTTATCTTTGGGATCTCTGTTCAGGGAAGTGTAGGGGTTCTTTTATTGGCTACCTCCGTGTATCTTTTAGTGATGTTAGGGTTAGGATTTTTCATCTCTTTGGTATCCAGAAATCAACTTCAGGCAATGTTTATCGTGTTTTTCCTTTTTGTTGTTTTTGTATTGTTAAGTGGCCTTTTTACCCCTACGGAAGGGATGCCGCAATGGGCTAAATATATCAACTATGCCAATCCGATGTCGTTTTTCATGAATATCATCAAACTGATTGTGATGAAAGGGGCAGGATTTTTTGATATACTGAAAGATCTGATCACTTTAGCCTGTATGGCGGTAATCATCAATTTTGCAGCAATAATGAGTTATTCGGATAAGAAAAGATAGGTTATTTTCGTAGTTCGAAATTTTGGCCTAAATATACTTTTTTTACATACTCGTCTGAAGCCAGTTCTTCGGCAGATCCGGCTTTTATCACTCTACCTTCAAATAGTAAGTAAGAACGATCAGTAATAGAAAGCGTTTCATGAACATTATGGTCTGTGATCAGGATCCCGATATTTTTTTTCCTAAGATTTGAAACGATATGTTGAATATCCTCAACAGCAATAGGGTCAACACCGGCAAAAGGTTCATCAAGTAAGATAAACTTAGGGTTTGATGCTAAACAGCGAGCTATTTCCGTACGACGACGTTCTCCGCCGGAGAGGTTATTGCCTAAGTTTTTCCGGACGGTTTCCAATCTAAATTCGGCAATAAGTTCCTCCAACCGATCTTTTTGATCTTGAACAGAAAGATCAGTAAACTCTAAAATGGCTTTAATATTATCTTCAACAGTAAGCTGTCTGAAAACTGAAGCTTCTTGAGGCAAATAGGCTATACCTAGTTTTGCCCTTTTGTACATAGGTAATTCAGTAATTTCCGTATCATTTAAGAAAATCTTACCGGAAAAAGGACGAATAAGTCCCACTATCATGTAAAAAGAGGTTGTTTTTCCTGCTCCGTTAGGTCCTAATAATCCAACAATTTCACCTTGTTTAACGTTAAAAGAAGCTTCGTTAACTACAGTTCTTGTTTTGTATTTTTTAACAAGGTTTTCGGTTCTAATTTGATAATCCATAATTACTCTTTTTCGGCTTCCAATTTAATTTTATCTTCTAAAATATCTATAAATTTTTGTAAAGGTGTTTTCACCATCCCTTGAAGAAAGAATGGAATGTCTGCATTGAGTTTAATCTGTAAAAGGGAGTATGTTTCTTTGTTTTCAATGAAAATAGATAAAGAAATCGGTATTTTTTTATCATTGTCTGCTTTATATGAAACTAAGCGGTATGGTTGCTTTTCAGTTATTTCGATTTTAAAATCAGCTACATTTTTCATTGTGAACTTACAATACTCAGAAGTTGATTCAAAACCGGTAACATCAGGAGGTAAATATTTGCCAAAATTAGAGCAATTTGATACCAAGTGAAAGATTTTTTCATCACTACTATTGATCTTTTTAGACTCACCGTGTAATTCCATAAAGTGTATTATTTGAATAATCTGCAAAAATACAAAAAGTTATGGGAATGAAAAGTAGATTTTTTATTTTATAAAAGCCAGTAAGAAATTCTAAAAATAGGTGATTTTCAAAACATTGACTTTTCAAAATAGTGTTTTTTTAAACCTTTTCTGACAGAGACTATGATTAAAATTGCTTAGAATGATCAGTGAATAGTATTATTATTAAAAAAATATCATTTTTTTTTGCAGATTAAGAAAAAATGATTATTTTTGACGAAATTTTCTAACTAATCCAATGTGAATATGAACGAACAAGAAAACGCAGTAAGCTTCTTCAGATTTGAAGACTTAAGAATCTATGCTAAAGCTCTTGATTATATCAATTGGCTTCATGCCGTTGTAAATCAATTCCCTACAAATCAACAACTAAATCTCGGTGATCCATTCCTCAAATCAGCACAAAATATTGCGCTTCATCTTGCGGAAGGGTCTGCTAGAAACAAAGCCCAATTTGTTTATTATCTCAAAATGGCTAAAAGTTCTGTTAGAGAGTGTGTTGTTTATACTGAGATCGCATCTCGCTTACATTCCATGGCTGATGATAAAAAAGATTATTCAAGAAACCAACTGATGGAATTAACTAAAATGATTGGCTCCCTTGTTGCTTCTTTGCAACGTACTGTTTCAGCTTCACGTGAAGAAGAAGACATGGACGGTTTGGGCGAAATGATGTAATTCATAATTATTCTTAATAATATTTAAGAGTGTAGTTCATTTATGAGCGTCACTCTTTTTGTTTTATAAAAAATCATTATTTTTGCACTTTAGAATTCTAATAATATTATTAATACTTTATAATTATGGCAATAGTAAAACCTTTTAAAGGCTTGAGACCTCCTAAAGAGATCGTTAAGCAATTGGCATCCAGACCTTATGATGTTCTAAATTCAGCTGAAGCACGTATCGAAGCTGCCGGTAATCCTTATTCTCTTTTAAGAGTTACCAAAGCTGAAATTGATCTTCCTGAAGGAATTGATGAACATTCACAAGCAGTGTATGACAAAGTGGTTGAAAATTTTAATTTATTTAAAAAGAATCAATGGTTAGTTCAAGATCAGGAAGAAAAATTCTATATCTATGCACAAACTATGGATGGTAGAACTCAATACGGAATAGTAGCTTGTACACATATTGATGATTATTTGAATAACAACATCAAGAAACATGAACTAACCCGTAAAGATAAAGAGGAAGATCGTATGATTCACGTTCGTATCACAAATGCAAACGTTGAACCTGTTTTCTTCTCTTATCCAGCTAATCCAAAAATTGATCAAATCGTTAACCAAATCATTAAAAACCAAGAACCTGAGTATGATTTTATTGCAGACGAAGGGTTTGGTCACACTTTTTGGGTAATTAATGATCCTAAATTGAACGAAGAGATTGTTGAGATCTTCAGAACTGAAATCCCTTATCTTTACGTAGCAGACGGTCACCATAGAACTGCAGCAGCTGCTTTGGTGGGTAGTGAAAAAAGAAATCAAAATCCTACCCATAACGGTAAAGAGGAATATAACTATTTTATGTCTGTTATTTTTCCTGATAATCAATTGAAAATTATTGACTATAACCGTGTTATTAAAGATTTAAATGGTCATTCTAAAGAGGAATTATTAACTCTTTTGGAAGAATCATTCGATGTTAAAAACATGGGATCTGAAATTTATACTCCTGCTCAATTACATGAATTCAGTATGTATATCGATGGTAATTGGTATCAACTGACTGCAAAACAAGGCACTTTCAATGATGCAGACCCAATCGGTGTGTTAGATGTGACTATTTTATCCAATCTTGTTTTGGATAAAATTTTAGGAATTAAAGACTTAAGAACCGATAAAAGAATTGATTTTGTTGGTGGAATTCGTGGATTAGGTGAACTGAAAAGAAGAGTGGATAATGGTGATATGAAAGTGGCATTTGCATTATATCCTGTTTCTATGAAACAATTAATCGATATTGCAGATACCGGTAATATTATGCCTCCTAAAACCACCTGGTTTGAACCAAAATTGAGATCAGGATTGGTAATTCATGAATTGATCTAAAAAATCAATATTTGAGATAAAACCAAACGGGGTCGATTTAAAACGATCCCGTTTTTTTTATTTTTCTTAAATTTTTTTTTTTACTTTTACCATACAATTTTTTGAAATTAAAATTCGTTGGTTATTATGTATTTAACACAATATTATATGAGAAATAGTTTTTTTAAAGTATTTTTTTTATTTCTGTTGGCCTTCCTTACAGGAATATTTGTTTTTGCACAAAACAACCCCTCTGAAGATCTTTTATTACAAACCTTGAAAAAAGAGTGTGATAGAAATTTCGCAATTCTAAAATCTCAGGAAACACCTGTTTATTTACTGAGTTATAGGCTTGAAAATCAACAAGAATATAGCATTAGTTCAAACTTTGGATTAATTGAAAATTCAAGTTTTACCAACGACCGTATTATTACCATTCAAATCAGAATCGGAAATAAATTGATGGACAATTACCGAGAATTGAGAAATCAAAATGGGTATTTCTACATCTATGAAGATGATATAAAAGTACCTGTTAACGAAGATTATAACTCTATCCAGCAAATTCTTTGGAGAGAAACGGAAAGAGCTTATAGAACTGCAATTTTAAAATATGAACAAGTAAAAGCTAATGCCGCTGTTACTACAGAATTGGAAGATAAATCTGCAGATTTTTCAGATAGTCAAGGGGAAAGTTTTTATGAGCCTCCATTAACCGGAACTGATTTTGATGTTGAATTGTGGAAAACTAAGTTAAGATCATATACCAAACCTTTTTTATATATACATGATATTCTTAAAGGACAATCATTTATCCGTTTCACCGTAGTAAGAAAATATTTTGTAAGTAGTGAGGGTGTTGCAATTGTTCAGAATAATACCTATACACACCTTTTCCTATCTCTAGAAGCAAAGGCTGATGATGGGATGGAAATTCCGGTTTATAAAACCTGGTTTACCTTTTTCCCTTCAGAATTACCTAATGACCAAGTTGTCTTAACTGAGGCGGAAAACCTTAAAAATTTGATTGTTAAACTAAGAACGGCGCCTGTTGTTGATACCTATTCAGGTCCTGCCATACTCTCCAATGATGCAGCCGGAGTCTTTTTCCATGAAATATTTGGGCACAGAGTAGAAGGTGCTCGTATGAAAAGTGAAAACGATGGACAAACTTTTAAAAAGAAAGTGGGTCAAGAAGTATTAAATCCAGATATTACTATCGTATTCGATCCAACTGCAAAATATTATAAAGGGATCCCGTTAAATGGAAGCTATGTGTTTGATGAAGAAGGGATGAGAGGACAAAAAGTTGTTGTTGTGGAGAAAGGTATTCTTAAAAACTTTTTAATGACAAGAACCCCTATTGAGGGATTTGAATATTCAAACGGACACGCAAGAGCTCAAGCCGGGCAACAACCAGTTTCCAGACAATCCAATTTAATAGTTGAAACTCAACATCCGTATACTGATGCAGAACTTAAAGCTATGTTGATTCAAGAAGCTAAATTGCAAGGAAAAGAGTATGGTTACTTTTTCAAAACAGTAACCGGAGGATTCACTTTAACCGGCAGATATATTCCTAATTCATTTAATGTTACGCCAATTGAGGTTTATAGAGTTTTTGTAGATGGAAAACCCGATGAATTGGTTCGTGGTGTAGATCTAATTGGTACACCTTTAGCTATGTTTAGTCAAATTGGTGGTGTTGGTACTGTACATGGAAACTTTGCCGGAACTTGTGGGGCTGAATCAGGAGGAATACCTGCAGGCTGCTGCTCTCCTGCCATTTTTGTTAAAAGAATTGAACTTCAAAAACAAAGTAAATCACAAGAAAAACTACCTATTTTACAACGACCAACTGAATCAATAGATCAATCTGATAATAAACAAGAACTCATTTTCAAAGCGATGGAAGATGAACTTAAGAGAAATGCAACTAATCTGTATTTAAATGGTCTAAAAACACCATACTTTTTTGGGTATTCTTTCGCAGATGCTAAATTTATTTCAGTAAAAGCAACTTTAGGGGGCTTAATTTTCTCTAAAGAAAAATTTGTTAAATCCCAAGAAACAAATGTTCTTGTTGGAAATAATAAATTTAACAATCTCAACTTCTTCGATGAAAACAATATGTATAGTCGATCAAACTTTAAAGTTATTCCTGAAGATCTTGATTATACAGGTATCCGAAACAGCTTTTGGAATACTACTGATGATAAATATAAAAAAGGTGCTGAAGTGATTGAATCCAAATCAGTCTCTATTTCTCAACAAAATTTATCTCCTGAACAAATAAACTTACCGGATTATTATCCCGTTGATGTGAAAACACATTACGAACCAAATAATAATAGCTATTTCATACAATCTCAATTGGAAGATATTGGGATTCAATTATCTAAAATTTTTGAAAAATATCCTAATTTCACCAATTCAGGTGTGGAAATTTATTCTATCAATGCTGATATATATCATGTCAGCTCCGACAATATGAAAATAAAACAACCCTATAATATCTTGACTATCAGAGTTTATGCTGAAACTCAAGCTGATGACGGAGAACCTTTAATGGATTATATCACTTTGTATTATACTTCAAATGAACAGATTCCATCCGTTGAGATCCTATCCAAGCAAGTGATAAATATGGCTGATAGATTAGAATCATTGAGAAAAGCTCCGGTAATTTCTGAGTTATATAGCGGTCCGGTTCTGTTTGTTGATGATGCGGTTGCCGAAGTGTTTAATTTGGCTTTTATTAAAGATAACAACGGAATTCTAGCCGGAAGAAAATATATTTCAAGCACGAGTGAAATTTCACAGTGGATGTCTAGTAGAGTACCAAAAGATAATACATCAGAAAGATTAATGGATAAAAAAGTAATTTCCAGAAATTTGAACTTGGTAACAGCTGACAATTTAAAAGAATATAACAATATTCCTTTAATAGGAAATTATACTATAGATGCTGATGGTGTTTTTCCGGATCAAAATTTATCATTGATCCAAAGTGGTGTTTTAAAATCAGTTTTATCAAATAGAATCCCTACCTATTCTTCTAAAAGTTCCAATGGTCATCAACGTTATGGTTTTATTTATAATGGAATCACTTCAAATTTAGCTCCGGGTGTTCTCATGATGACAGCTGATAATAAAGATAACTTTGTGCTACCTCTTGATAAATTAAAGAAAAAATTGGTAGAGTTGGCAAAAGAAGAGGATTACGATTATGCATATATAGTAGTTAAACTTCCAGCTTCTCTAATTAATCTTCCCGGTATAGACAACTATATGAAATCTAGTGATTATATCAAACCCATTTATGTATATAGAATTAATGTAAAAGATGGATCAGAAACTCTGGTAAGAACAACAAAAATGGGATTGTTTAAGATGAAATCATTTAAACAAGTCGTTGCAGTTTCTAAAGAGATGGAACCTTTTAATCGCATGATTTCAGGTAAAGGAAATCCATTTTATGGGTATGATGAATATAAATTGAATGGAATACCTGCCAGCTTCATATTGCCAAAGGCAATTATTTTTAGAGAGTTAGATGTTGAAAAGGATGAAGAGGTGATGAGACTTAAAGAACCTTTGGTGCCAAATCCTTTAAAATAAACTAAGCTCCATCGATAATATCAAATAGTAGTTTGGTTTTACCGTTATGAGCTCTATTTCTGAAATTACTTAAAAAGAGAATAAAAGTTTTATCCTCAGGTCTGTATGTCATAACATGGTGGAATCCTCGCCAGAGTCCACCATGATATACTAACCTTCCAAAATTTGGATTTTCCTCAATACGTAATCCATAACCATATTCTTCCAATGGAAATACTCCTTGTATTCTGTTTTGAGGTGAGATGGCTTTATCAACCCATCTCTTAGTGATAATTTTGTAATCAAGATAATACGATTTATACCATTTAAAAAGATCTTCTGAGGTTGAATATAAGGATTTATCCCCTAAAACACTATTCAGAATATTATCTGTCTCCTCACTGGCATCAGATAAATGACCTTTGCAAAGATCTATTTTTTGGATATCAGTGAGTTCAGTGTAAAAATAACTATGTGTCATCCCAGCTGGTATAAAAAGATTTGTTCTGATGTAATCTTCAAATTTTTGTCCTGTAATTTTTTCAATCACCGATGCCAGAAGGGCATAATTGGTGTTCACATATTGGAATTCAACTTCCGGAGTAGCCGTCATAATTGGAATATCACAAGTCAGATATTGTAGTAACATTTGGTTCGTAAAAGGGGTGTCCGTACGAAATTCTGTTTCATAATCCAAATATTCAGGTAATCCTGATGTATGCGTTAATAAGTGCTTGATCTTTACATTATTGTATGGAAGCTCAGGAAAATAATCGGTTATGTATTCCTCTAAAGATAAAGAATCATGCGAAACTAAGCGTAAAATAGCAGCCGCTGTAAATTGCTTGGACAAAGAAGCTAAATCAAACAATGATTGGGAATCAATTTGATTGTTTGAAGTAGATTTATTTTTTAAAGTTTTGTAGCCCCCGGAATATTCGTAAATAAGTTCTTTGTTTTTTGCATAGATCAAAGCCCCATTGAGGTTTTTGGAAATCTTTTTTAACTCAAGAACCACTTCTTGTTTTTTAATTTGTTGATTGGTTTCTTCAAATAAAAAATTGATTTCTGAAACAGAATGCTGCTCTAATGTTTTATGTGGTTGTGTTTGAGGTTGTGCAGAACCTATAAAAATTACTTGTAATAAAATAATCAAATAATTCATGTGATTTAAATTATAGGTTTATGATTTTCCCTTTTTATTTTTTTCCCTATCTCCTTTAATTCACAAACTGTTTCTGGTGTCATTATGCTTTTCATGATCATCTCTTCTACATATTCAATGCTGTTTTCTGCCGGATGACAAAGGTCACGGGCATAAAAGCGATAATCCCTTAAATCATCCAAAATGATCTCGTAGGAAGGAAAATAATAGATTTTAAAACTGTTTTTTAATTGTTCTATTGCTAAATGTAGTATAGATTTACTAATTTGGTTTTCATGAAAACCATCACTTAGATGTCTAACAGGACTGACGGTAAAAATTATCTTAATGTTCGGATTTAGTTCTTTCAACAATGGAATCATAATTTGGTAATCATTGACGATCTCATCTATAGAAAGTCTGATTTTTTCAAATTGATGATTGGGAATTTTATGACAATTTGCAACAATGAGATCTCTTTCAATCAGTTTATAGCAAAAGGAAGTTCCAAAAGTTATAAAAAGATAATCAGTATTTTTTAGAAAATGATGTATCTTTACATCTAATTCATTTAAATCATTGATGAACAATTCTTTAGATTTCCCATGGATTTTTCCTTGGTGAGAGAAACTGATAAAATGGTCATTAAAATAAAAAATTGATTGATCTGAAATGGGAGCTAACGTGATTGATCTTAATAGGTTATCCGAGATTGATTTTGGATTAAATAGTGTCCCATAAGGATTTGAAATAGTTTTGAATTTGTGGCTTTCAAAAAAGTGTCCAATATGATCAGAAAAACAGGAACCGATAAAAAACAAAGAATCATCATACCCAATTTTAAAGGGAAAAGAGGGGATCGGATGTTCAGTTCGGAAATCCATTTTTTAATCCGGTAAAATTAATTTTGCAAATTTAAGCAATAATGTTTTCATACCAACGGTTTCAAAGTCAACTACAGCCTTGGTATCCTGGCCTTTTCCATCAGTTTGTTTAACGGTCCCATACCCAAATTTTTCATGAAAGACTCTCATGGTAGGAACAATTTGTTCAAGAGTAGCTTCCTTGCCGATAACTTGCAATTTTCGCTCAGTTGAAATTTGTTGGCTTTCTTTTTTGCGAATCTGAATCATTTGAGAATTGTTTTTTTCAGTGGTGCTGTTTGATGAAAAGATACCTCTTCCCATGGAAGCTTTTTCAGTAAAATTGATAAATTTCACAGGGATTTCATTTAAAAATCGACTTTGTTCACAATATTGTAAACTTCCAAATCGGTATCTTGTTAAAGCATGAGAAATAGTTAATGTTTTCTTTGCTCGGGTTATTGCAACATAAAACAACCTTCTTTCTTCTTCCAATTCAGCTCTGGACCCTAAACTTAACGATGATGGGAATAGATTTTCTTCTAGACCGGTAAGGAAAACGTAATCAAATTCCAAACCTTTAGCCGAGTGTATGGTCATCAACTTAACCTTGTCGTTCAAGGATTCATCTTTTTTCTCATCATCAGTCAATAAAGATACACTCTCCATAAATTGATCAATAGAAGGGAAATACTCATTGATCAGCTCACCGGTATTTTCATTAAATGTTAATTCAGGTTCTTTTTCGGTAAACTCTTTCATAGAGTCTAATAACTCTTCCACATTTTGTTTACGATCCAAATCAGATTTATCTTCACTAAGATCTTTAAGAATACCGACACTCACAATGATATGTTTCCCCAATTCATAAGCATCTGTAGTTGGAATCATAGCTGAAAAACTCTTGATTTTAGTAATAAAGTCAACGAGTTTTTCTTTTGTTGGTCTATTGACATCCAATCCAAATTGGTCCGGTTTTTCAAGAATGTTCCAGATTCTTGTTTGATGCTGATTGGCACAAACAATCACTTTTTCCATAGTTGTCAATCCAATTCCTCTTTGGGGGTAATTTATGATTCTTCTAAGAGATTCTTCATCAAAATGGTTTATAGAAAGACGGTAATAGGCTAATACATCCTTGATCTCTTTTCTTTTGTAAAAAGACAAACCACCGTATATGATGTATGGAATATTTCTTTTGATTAAAGCCTCTTCCAAGGAGCGGGATTGGGCATTGGTACGGTATAAAATCGCAAACTGGTTATTGTTTACGTGGAAATTCTGTTTGTATTCAAAAATTGTATTTGACACTAATTGAGCTTCTTCAGAATCGCTGTTGGTCTGAAAGATATTAATTTTATTGCCCTCTTCGTTTTCAGTCCAAACCTCTTTATATAATTGATCCTTATTGCATTTGATCACAGCATTAGCTGCATTCACAATATTTTGACTGGATCGGTAGTTTTGTTCCAGTTTGATGATTGTAGCTTCAGGATAATCTCGTTTAAAATTTAAGATATTTTGAATATTCGCACCACGGAAGGAGTAGATACTTTGAGCATCATCACCAACAATGCAAATATTATGATGAGAAGCTGATAGCTTTTTAATGATCAGATATTGAGCAAAATTGGTATCCTGGTACTCATCCACTAAAATGTATTGATATCTATTTTGATATTTATGCAGCATTTCAGGGAAATCGCGCAAAAGGACATTCATATAGTATAACAGATCGTCAAAATCCATAGCATCCGAATTTCTTAAACGGGTGTTATACCTGGCAAAAATCTCACCTATATGAGGTTTGCCTGATTCTAAATCAGCAGATTGAATTTCAGGAGTGTTGATATAATCTTGATGAGAAAGTAGATTTGATTTAGCCCCGGAAATTCGGTTTAATACATGCCCGGCAGCATAAACCTTAGGATCCAGATTCATCTCCTTGATGATGCTTTTGAGGAGGTTTTTAGAATCATCAGTATCATAAACGGTAAGGTTTCGGGTATATCCTAGTTTTTCTCCTTCAACACGTAAAATTTTGTAAAAAACAGAGTGAAAAGTGCCCATCATTACTGCTTTTGCGGAAGCTTCACCTACCAATTCAAAGATACGCTCTCTCATTTCTGTAGCAGCTTTATTGGTAAAAGTAAGGGCAAGAATCTGGTATGGATTCTTGCCTTCAGAAAGCATATGAGCTATACGATATGTTAAGACACGGGTTTTGCCGGAACCGGCACCCGCGATAACCATTAAAGGACCTTCAGTATGTAGTACTGCTTTTCTTTGAGGTTCGTTGAGTGATGCGAGTATAGAATTTTTATCTTTCATAGGTAGAAATAAATGAGCAGTAATAAAGTGAAATTTTTTTTATAGACGCTCTAATTTGACTGTAAAATGTCTCATAATTGGAGCCTCCCACATAATTTTTACCCCTCTGGAGATGGTATCTCTGCGATCGTAAACATTTTTAAGAGCTGCAGCTACAACGTCCATGTGATTATTAGTATAAGTTCTGCGTGGAATAGCTAGTCTTAAAAGATCTAACCCACCGAAGCGATTTTCACGGGTAACGGGATCTCTATCAGCCAAAATATAGCCAATTTCGCATCCTCTAATACCTGCTTCCAAATATAATTCAGCTGTTAATGTTTGAGCAGGAAACTCCTCTTTTGGAACTTTTGTTAATACTTTTCCTGCATCAACAAAAATAGCATGACCACCATAAGGTCTTTGGTAAGGAATACCATATTCATCCAATTTTTTAGATAAGTATTCGACTTGTTTGATTCTGGTTTCCAGATTTTCGAACTCAGTATTTTCATCTAATCCAACAGCAATAGCATTCATATCGCGACCATTTAAGCCGCCGTATGTAATATATCCTTCGTAAATGATTGTTTTTACTTTTGCTGCTTCGAACCAATCTTGAATATTGGTTGCAATAAAACCACCCATATTCACAAGAGCATCCTTTTTTGCACTCATGGTCATTCCATCAGCATAAGTAAACATCTCTTTGCAAATCTCTTTGATGGTTTTATCCTGATAACCTTCTTCTCTGATTTTGATAAAATAAGCGTTTTCAGCAAAACGAGCAGAGTCAAATAATACAGGTTTATGATATTTTTTAGCGATTGTTCTCACATCACGAAGATTCTTCATCGAAACAGGTTGTCCACCTGCAGTGTTGTTTGTAATCGTAACTATGATAAAAGGAACTCTATCACTATTTTCAGCTAAGAATTTTTCCAATTTTTTACAATCCACATTTCCTTTAAATGGAATTTCCAATTGCGTATTTTGAGCTTCATCAATGGTGCAGTCAACAGCGAAAGCTTTTCTGGATTCAATATGACCTTTTGTGGTGTCAAAATGGGAGTTACCTGGAACGAAATCACCTTCACGGATTAGACAAGAAAATAGAACATTTTCAGCAGCACGACCTTGGTGTGTAGGAAGTACGTACTCAAAACCTGTAATCTTTGTAATCATCTCTTTCATTTTGAAAAATGAAGTAGCTCCTGCGTAACTTTCATCTCCAAGCATCATAGCCGACCATTGACGATCACTCATCGCTCCGGTTCCCGAATCGGTTAGTAGGTCAATATAGACATGTTCTGCTCTCAGTTGAAAAACGTTGTTTTGAGCTTCTTTTAGATATTTCTCTCTTTCAGCTCTAGTTGTTTTTTTGATGGGTTCAACCATCTTAATCTTCCATGATTCTGCAAATGGGATTTCCATAATATTTATATTTTTAAAAATTATTTTTTTGATTTAAAGATTTCAAGACATCTGGGACAAACACCACAAACAATTTGAGATCCTTCTGCTTTGATACTTTTTGTTAATTTTCCATTTCTAGAATAAAATTTCCATTCCCCATCACATGTGCCTTTAGTGTAATGACCAGAATATAGAATTTGTCCATTGTCGTAATAAACAGTATAGTCACCATCCTCTTTTCCTACAATATAGAACGCATCTGTTTGTACTTTTCCGTTGGGATGGTATGCTTTCCAAGAACCATCTCTTTTGTTGTTTTTGATACTACCTCCAACATACACTTTTTTGTCTTGATAATAATACATTTCACCAATTTTATTGTTGGTTGCTTTATCATTGTCATCAACTTCATAAAAATATACAACCTGAGGATTTTTATTGGAATAAGATTCAATTACCTTACGACCAGGTGTTTTATCATTAAAACGTTCAGCCGGATCAGGCCTGTTATTGCCACATGAAAATATAAGAAAAGTTAATAAAATAAAACTGGTAGTTTTACAGAAAAGAATTACACGCTTAATCATTATTTAAGTCTATATAGTTTAGTAAATTATTTATTTTTAATATGATAGGCTACTCACCCTAAAATATTATAAAGTTCACAAAGATAAGACTATTTTTAATATAAAACAAATAATTTGTCATCATTTACATAATTTTTGTCATATTTTAAAAGAATTGAATATCTCTTCTCCAATTTTAAGAACTCATTCATGAATTATTCATTAAAAATTTTAATTTTTGAAATCAAAAAAGAACAGTTATGCCATATTCTAATATTTAAAAAATTCAAAAACATCTGATTAATTTTTGTATCTTTGCATTTATTATATTATTAAGATGAAAAATTTAGAACTATATTTCAATTCTTTAACTGACAAAAGGGAACCTATTAATCTTTATGAACCGATTAGTTATATTTTGCAGCAAGGTGGGAAGAGAATAAGACCAAAATTAGTTGAAATATCAACTGAAATTTTTGGTGGAAATGCTGATTATGCGATTTATCCTGCTGCCTCTTTTGAAATGCTTCACAATTTTACACTTATTCATGATGATATTATGGATTTGGCTCCACTCAGAAGAGGAAAAGAAACGGTTTATAAAAAATGGAATAATAATATTGCAATTCTTTCAGGAGATGCATTGGCAACAATGGCCCTTCAACAAATTTTATTAACTCCTGTTGATGCTAATATAATCATAAAAATGGCTAGTTTGTTTGCACAAACGTCATTGGAGATATGTGAAGGACAGCAATATGATTTGGATTTTGAAAAAATGCAAGATGTTTCAATAGATCAATATATTGAAATGATTCGTTTAAAAACAGCTGTAATGTTAGCCGGTTGCCTAAAAGTAGGTGCGATTTTGGCAAATGCTACTGAATTTGATCAAAATGAAATTTATTATTTTGGAATTCACATTGGACTAGCTTTTCAATTGAAAGATGATCTTTTCGATGTTTATTCAGATGCAGAAACTTTTGGAAAACAAATTGGAGGTGACATAAAATCTAATAAGAAAACATTTCTGTATTTACTTGCTTTAGAAAAAGCTAGCCCTAAACAAAAAGAGGAATTACTACATTGGTTTTCAATTGATCCGGATAATTCTGAAGAAAAGTTTCACAAAGTGAAAACTATTTTTGATGAACTCGATATTTTTAAATTAACGGAAGATAGAATTCAGCTTTACGTAAATGCTGCCATTAAAAATGTTGAAAATTTAAGCATTTCTATTGACAACAAAACCTATTTGATTGATTTTGCTCAACAACTTGCTCAAAGAATCAAATAAATGAGTCAACTATTACAAAAAAGAATGTACATTATCATGGGAATCATACTTGTGGTTCTTTTAGTGTATATTTCTCGATTGTTTCAACTCCAAGTATTAGATTCCTCTTATCGAAGATCTGCAGATAAAAACGCTCTCCGTCAAATTACTGAACACCCTGCTCGCGGTTTGATTTATGATAGAAATGACTCTTTGATGGTTTATAACGATGCTGCTTATGATTTAATGGTTGTACCAAATGAGTTGCGTACTTTCGATACAACTGAATTGTGTGATTTGCTCGAAATTACCAAAGAAGAACTCATGAAAAGAATTGAAAAAGCATGCAAATGGTCTGTTATGATCCCCTCCTTAATTGCTCAACAAATGTCGAAAGAGGACTATGGGTATCTTCAAGAAAAATTACATAAATTTCCGGGATTTTTTGTACAAAACAGAACCTTAAGACACTATCCACATCCTATAGCAGCGCATATACTAGGTTATGTTGGTGAAGTTGATGCTAACATTATGGAAAGAGACCCCTACTATCAAATGGGGGACTATATCGGTTTTAGCGGAATTGAAAAAGCTTATGAAAACGAATTAAAAGGGACAAAAGGTAAAAGAATAGTGCTCGTGGATGTTCATAATCGAGAAAGAGGCAGTTATCACGATGGAGACGAGGACGTAAAACCGGTTCAGGGATTATCACTTTGGAGTACCCTTGATTTAAGTTTGCAGGAATATGGAGAACAACTGATGAAAAATAAAAGGGGCAGTATCGTGGCTATTGAACCATCAACCGGCGAGATTCTTTGTATTGTTTCCTCTCCTTCCTATGACCCTAACCTTTTAGTCGGAAATGTGAGATCCAAAAACTATATGATGTTGGTTGAAGATACCACACAATCACCACTTTTCAACCGTGCTTTAATGGCCATGTATCCCCCAGGATCCACATTTAAATTAGCAAATGGATTGATCGCTCTTCAAGAAGGCGTTCTTGATCCCTCTACTACCTATTTCTGTCCCGGTGGTTATAGAATGGGGTCTCATACCGTTGCCTGCCACCATTCTGGATCTACAAATGTTATCAGTGCCGTTCAAGTATCTTGTAATACCTTCTTCTGTAAAGCTTTTTATAACATTTTATCAAATAGAACCAAATATCCAAATATTCAAACAGCCTATCAAGCTTGGAAAGATTACGTAAATGCCATGGGCTTTGGAGTTCGTTTTAATTCAGACCTTCCTTACGAATTGAAAGGGATTATTCCAAGTGTTCAATATTTTGATAAGAAATATAGAAAATCATGGAATGGTAACACTATTGTTTCAATGGGAATCGGTCAAGGGGAAGCAGGTACAACACCTCTTCAAATGGCCAACTTTATGGCGATAATAGCGAATAAAGGATTTTATTACAAACCTCATGTTGTTAAAGCAATTGGTTCCAAAAACAATTTTAATAATCGATTTAAAGATAGAATATACGTCAAAATTGAACCACGACACTTCGAAACGATCATGAAGGGGATGGAAATGGCTGTTCTGGCGGGAACTGCCCGCTCAGCTAAAATCGAAGGAATTAACATTTTGGGTAAAACCGGTACTGCACAAAATCCTCATGGAAGAGATCACTCCGTTTTTGTCTGTATTGCCCCTAAAGAAAATCCAAAAATTGTGGTTTTTGTTCTGGTCGAAAATGCTGGCTTTGGAGCCACAGTAGCATCTCCAATCGCCAGCCTTATTACAGAATTTTACCTGAATCGTGAAGTGAAAAGAAAAGATTTGGAAAAACGAATTATGGAGATGTAATTATGTTTATTGAAAATAGAAGTAGAAGTTCTAAAGGAGTTGACGTTCAACTTATTGTGTATTACCTATTGTTGGTTGCAATTGGTTGGCTTACGATCTATTCCTCCGCAGCAAATCAAATAACCAATAGCTCTTTTTTCTCTTTTCAAAATGTATATACCAAACAACTCCTTTTTATAGGAACTTCATTTGCGATTGCTTTTGTTATCTTATTGATTGACTCTAGATTATACGTCCATTATGCCATGTATATTTACTTCATCACCCTACTTTTAATGATTCTGGTATTGTTTATAGGTACAGACATTAATGGGGCTCATGCATGGATTAAAATCGGAAGTTTTAGTATTCAACCCACAGAATTTGCAAAGTTTGCTACTGCTTTGGCAATAGCAAAATTCTTTAATGAAGGGAAAACTACATCCGAAAAAAAATATTTGTGGTTGAATGCTTTTCTATTCATTTTGGTTCCAATCGTCATTATCCTGCTTCAAAAAGATACTGGGTCTGCATTGGTTTTTCTCTCTTTTATCATTTTGTTCTACAGAGAAGGATTAACCGGATGGATTCTCCTTTTAGGTACCATTGCTGTTGGAATATCTCTTTTTACTCTTTTTTTTAATGAAATTTATGCCGTCGCTCTTCTAACTACAATTTTCCTGGCCTTTTGGTACTTTCAAAGAAAAGACAGGAAAAAAATCATTAGAAATGTAGTGTTATTTGTTTGTTCCATTATTTTTGTTTTTGGCGTAAATTTAGCTTACCAATATATTTTACAAGATCACCAAAGAACTAGAATTGATACCCTAATTGGTAAAGTTGCCGATCCATTAGGAGCAGACTTTAATGTAAACCAATCAAAAATTGCTATTGGTTCAGGAGGCTTTTGGGGTAAAGGATATCTAAATGGAACACAAACGAAATTGAACTATGTCCCTGAACAAAGTACAGATTTTATTTTTTGCGGAGTAGGCGAAGAGTGGGGTTTTATAGGTAGCTTTGCTCTTTGTTCACTTTTTATTGCGCTCATTATTCGGATCATTATCTTATCAGAAAAAAATCGAAACCAATTTGTGAGATGTTATGGCTATGGTATAGCCGGTATCATTTTTATGCACTTTTTTATCAATATTGGTATGACCATAGGTCTTTTACCAATCATTGGAATACCTCTCCCCTTCATAAGTTATGGGGGCTCTTCGTTGTGGGCATTTACAATCATGTTATTTATTTTTATAAAATTGAGTAATAATTGATGAACAAAATAATATAGAATCATAATCGTTTAATTGAAATAGTGTATTTAATAATAATATAAACCCGAAATAATGAATAAAAACAACTTTTGTGTAATCATGGCCGGAGGAATTGGTGTTCGTTTTTGGCCTATGAGCAAAACCGAAACCCCAAAACAATTTATCGATATCCTTGGTGATGGACAAACATTGATTCAAAAGACCTTTAAACGGTTTGCTAAATTTTGTCCTGTTGAGAATATCTACATTGTAACTAATACACAATATCTGGATCTTGTTAAATTACAAATTCCTGAAATTTCTGAAGAACAAATTGTCTTAGAGCCTGCTAGAAGAAATACGGCTCCTTGTATAGCTTATGCTAACTATAAAATTAAAACGAAAAATCCTGATGCAGTTGTTGTAGTAGCTCCATCAGATCATATTATCATGAAAGAGGATGTTTTCGTTGATGTGATCTCTAAAGGATTAGAAACAGTTTCTGAAAAGGATTGGTTGTTAACCATTGGGATCCATCCCTCATTCCCTAATACCGGATATGGATATATTCAATTTAACGAAGATGTTGTTTATGAAAAGAATAATTCCATATATGCTGTTAAAACATTTACAGAAAAACCATCTTTAGAGTTTGCACAACAATTTATTGAAAGTGGAGATTTCTTATGGAATGCAGGAATTTTTATGTGGTCTGCGAAATCAATTCAATATGCTTTTGAACAATATCTACCTGAAGTTGATGAACTGTTCAAAAAAGGGGAAGGACTTTATAATACTGCCGGCGAAAAAGAGTTTATCAATAGAATCTATCAGATTTGTAAGAATATTTCTGTTGACTACGGTATTATGGAGAAAGCAAAGAATGTACATGTATTTGCAGCTGAATTTGGATGGTCAGACCTTGGAACATGGGGCGCCCTTTATGAACTTCGAAAAAAAGATGAAAATCGAAATACTATTGTTGGAAATAGAGTGAAAACATATAATACGAATAATTGTATTGTGAACATGCCTAACAATAAAGTTGCTGTGATTCAAGGATTAGAAGATTATATTGTTGTTGATACCGACGAAGTTTTACTCATTTGTAAAAAAGAAGATGAACAACAAATAAAACAATATGTAACTGATGTTAAAATCGATTTTGGTGATCGATTTGTTTAGTAGCTAAATAAAAAAAGGCTGTCAAAACTGACAGCCTTTTTTTTAAACTTTAATGATGTTGAGAATCACCTCAACTGCTTTGACCATCGATTCTAAAGGGACAAATTCGTATTTCCCATGAAAATTATGACCTCCGGCGAATATATTTGGGCAAGGAAGCCCTTTAAATGACAAATTAGCGCCGTCTGTTCCACCTCGAATAGGTTTTACCAATGGAATAACTCCGGCCTCTATCATCGCTTTTTCGGCTCTATCAACAATATGATAGACAGGCTCCACTTTTTCTCGCATGTTCGCATATTGATCCTTAATTTCAATTGAAACCCGATCTAATCCATGTTTTTTGTTCATGAACTCAACTAAAGTTTTCATCAATTCTTTCTTCTCTTCAAATAATTTACGATCATGATCTCTGATAATGTAATGAAGAACTGCGTTCTCAACCGTTCCTTCCATCTTTGTTAACAAGAAAAATCCTTCATAATCCTGAGTGTATTGTGGACGTTGAAATTCAGGAAGTAAACTGTTGAATTCCATCGCGAGAAGTTGAGCATTAACCATTTTGTTTTTTGCATAACCGGGATGTACATTTCTCCCCTGGAATTGAACTACAGCACCGGCAGCATTAAAGTTCTCATACTCTAACTCGCCAATGCCGCCACCATCCATCGTATAACCAAAATCACAACCAAATTTTGGAACATCAAAATGGATTACACCCTTCCCAATCTCTTCATCAGGAGTAAATGCGACTTTGATTGCTCCGTGTTTGATTTCCGGATGTGCAATCAAATATTCTATGGCAGTAACAATTTCTGCAATTCCCGCTTTATCATCAGCTCCCAATAATGTCTTTCCATCAGTTGTAAGGATGGTTTGTCCTAAATAATCTTGTAATTCTGGAAAATCTTTTACAGAAAGAACAGTATTTGATTCAGAATCTAAAATGATATCCTCCCCATTGTAGTTTTCCACAATTCTAGGGGATGCAATTCCCGGCATATCAGGGGCAGTATCAAAATGAGCAATAAATCCAATGGTGGGTAATGATTCGGTTGTATTTGAAGGTAACAAACCTGTAACGTAACCATATTGATCCTTCTCAACATGCATCATTCCAATACTCTTTAACTCTTCAACTAAAAACTCACCGATCAATAACTGAGTATTTGTTGAAGGATATGTTGTGGAATCAGGATCAGAAGTAGTAGCAAAGGAAAGATATTTTGAAAATCTTTCTAATAGTTTTTCTTTCATTGATATCTGTTTAATTATTTGATATTTAGTTTTTTCTTAATATCTTTTGGGATAGCATCACGATGAACAATGATGTTGATCGTTTGCATTTGAATAAATGGATAAGAAGCATAAAAATAACCATTATATGGATTTCTGGCATCTTCCCCCCAGGAGTTTTTAACGATGAAATATTTATTTCCATTTTGATCCGTTGCAGTACCGGTAATCACCATTCCATGGTCATCAGTGGTACTGTAGTCATCAAACCCTTTTTGTCTCATCTCTTGAGTAATGATTTGTTCTTTTCCGGGTTTGTCAAAACTGTAAAGTTCTTTCTCTTTTTCGTTTTGAGATAATTTTTCCCATTTGTCTTTATCAGAGCCTGATGTTGAAGTGAAATCTTTTTCAGGGATGATTGCAACCCCTTTTTTCCAATTGAAACCTTTATGGCTTACATCAGCACCCCAAGCAATACTGTATCCATTCTCAATGGCATTGTTCATGATAATCATCATTTCATCCAGTGGAAGATTGTAAGATTCTTCCATAGCCCAATTATCAGGGATTTCAATGGCAAATTTAGTGTAAAAAGGATGATGGGTATATGAAGTGATGCTGATATAGTCTTCAGTATTGATTCCAAGACTATTTGCAAATGTCACAGGAGTGTAAGAAACTCCATTATAAACGAAAGTTTGTGGAACATCTCCCAGATAAGCGTTTACGATTCCTTCATACCCTTTTTTCCAGGCTGGAGATAATTTTTTATTTGGATTTTCAATCACCACATCAACATAAGCTTTCAAAAGTGCGTCTAATTCTCCATGAACATGGGATTCTTCACCGTATTGAATTCCAGGATATGCAGTTTCAGGAACCATACCATATTTGTTCATCATGTTGAATACATCAAAAAAAGCACCACCACCACCAAAATTGTAGTTTCCATGCATTCTGACATATTTGTCTGCTTTGTCAACAAAGGCGCGATTTACGATCCACATTTCAGAAAGATCATATTCCCCTTTTTCCATTCTAATTAACTCACATTCTAAAAAACCAACACCTGAAAAACTCCAGCAGGTTCCTGAACGATTTTGATTTTTAACAGGTGTACTTTTTACTGACTTTTGAGTAGTGAAAACATACCCTTCAGTATTTTCTTGCCCAAATAAGGATGTAGTAAGAAATACTACTAGGGCAAATAACATCATGATTAATGATACTTTTTTCATATTATGGTTTATTAAATTATAAAAATTTTCTTCTAACTAAATCACAAAGAGATAAATATGCGGAAGAGGTAGTGTCCCAGAAATAATAATTTTTCAATTCTTCCATGACATTAAATGCCTCTTCTATGTTTGCACAATTGTTTAATCGATGAAGAGATGTGCTAAATTCTTCCCCTTTACTCTTAAATAACTCTCTGATAAATAGGAATTTATCATTAATTGAGATCGCTTTGGTTAAGTCTTGGATTTTAGCTTGTTGGAAGTGGGATCCGATTGAGTTATCCTCTTTTTTTTCTGTTAATAGATCGTTCAACGATTTTTTTTCAGATTTAGGTGCTTCTTTTTCTTCAACAAAAAGGAGTGGTTGAGGAATAGAAGGAGTGGGACTTGTCTCTTGTTTTGTTGCATTTGGATTGATAAACTCTAAAATATCATCTACACCCTCTAAAGTTTGCTCCTGTTTTGGTTCCGGTTGCTGAACTTTTATTGGTTCAGATACAACTACTGGTTCTGGCACAACAATTGGTTCAGGTACAACGACAGGTTCAGGAATAATAATGGAGTCATTTACGATAATAGGTTCAACAACTTCTTCGGGTTCGGTTAAAACCTCAGGTTCAGAAATAGATTGTTCATATTGATCTTCACGAAGTAAAACCATTTCTAACTCTTGTTTCAAATGCTCAATAGATTTATTTTTTTCTTCGATTTCAACTTCATATCCATTTTTTAAAGTCGAAAGTTGTTGTTCTTTCTCTGATATTTCAACAAGCAAAGTTTCTAATTCTTTCTTTTGATTATCAATTGTTTTATGTTGTTCACGAATTTGAAGTTCAAAACCGGCTTGTTTAAGTTGTTCACTTTGAAGAAGATCTTGTTGATTTGCCAATTCAGTTTTGGTCGCTTCCAACTCTTGTTCTAATTGGGAAATCGATTGATTGAGTTCATTAATTTGCTCCATATAACTTTCTAATTCCGCATTAGGCTTGCTTTCCAAAGAAGGTAGAATAATGGCTTCTCTGTCGACTTCTTCCACTGCCGGATAATTTATAAGTTGCAAATAAGCGGCTCGGATATGTTGTAAAATAATATCTTTTTCGATTAAAGAGTATGGCCCTTGAATGTTATTCACCAAATGTAAAGTATCAATTACTTTCTCAATTAATCCTGATGGCTTTTCCATAAATTTTTAAGTTTTTGGTTTGTTGATTGTTCGATTTTTGATTTTTTTAATTCAAAAATGAAAACTATTCCAAAAAAACATGTAATTTTGTTTTCTGAAATAATTTGTCAAAAATACTAAAAAAAATTCATTTCAATCGTAAAAAAATGTTTCTAGAATCAAAAGCAAACAGATCAAAAAGTAAAGGATGGATTGAAGTGATCTGTGGATCTATGTTTTCCGGAAAAACAGAGGAACTTCTAAGAAGAATTAAAAGAGCCAGGTTTGCAAATCAAACGATGGAACTCTTTAAACCTTCGATTGATGTTCGTTATTCGGAGGAGGAAATGGTTTCCCATGATCATTCTTCAATGGGAGCTACTCCTGTTCACAATTCAGCTGAAATTTTATTATATGTAAATATTGAAAATGTTGAGGTAGTAGGTATTGATGAGGTGCAGTTTTTTGACGAAGGGATAGTTGATGTTTGCAATCAATTAGCGAATAAAGGAATCAGAGTGATTGTTGCAGGATTGGATATGGATTATCTGGGAAACCCATTCGGCCCTATGCCGGGGTTAATGGCAACGGCTGAATATGTCACTAAAGTTCATGCTATTTGTACCAGATGTGGTGACCTGGCTCATTATTCTCACAGATTAGTAGCGAATGACAAACAAGTCCTCTTAGGAGAAACAGAGACGTATGAACCTTTATGCCGGCACTGTTTTCTGGAAGCTCGAAAACAATAGTTCACCCTTTTTTCGTACTTTTGCCAAAATTTATTAGATCAGCTGTTTATGATTACCCTTTTAAATATTCTTAGTTTTGTTGAATTTAAAATCACTGATTTAGTTGATATTTTATTGGTAGCACTCATTCTGTTCCAATTTTATAAGTGGCTCAAAGGAACAGCTGCTGTGCGTATTTTCTTTGGATTAATGATTGTTTTTGTGATCTGGAAAGCAGTCTCTTTGTTCCAATTAAACATGTTAACTGAGATTTTAGGCCAATTTGTTAGTGTTGGTGTGATTTTACTGATCGTGGTCTTCCAGCCTGAACTTAGAAAATTCTTGCTTTATATCGGAAATACTGAAGTTTTAAAATGGGCCAGATTATACATCAAAGGGAAATCATCTCCCAATGATTTTGCTGATGATATCGAAGCAATCACCAGAGCTTGTGAACGGATGGCGGCAACTCGTACCGGTGCCCTTATGGTTTTTGCCCGAAATACACCGTTAGATGATTTTCTTTCCACCGGACAAACTATAGATGCCCGGGTTTCTCAAGAATTACTGGAAAATCTCTTCTTTAAAAATGCACCTCTTCACGATGGAGCTGTTATCATAATGGACCACAGAATTGCAGCAGCCAGATGTATTTTGCCAGTTTCCAAAGATGAATCGATCTCTTCCGATTTGGGCCTTCGTCACCGTTCCGCTATCGGCGCAACCACATTAACGGATGCCATCTCAATCATCGTTTCAGAACAAACCGGCCACATCTCCTGGTGTAAAAACGGAGAACTTCGCAGAAATATCTCGCCATCAGTCTTGAAACAAATGATGATGGAAGAGATCTATTCGGAATAAATTTTTCAATAATTTTTTCTTACTTCTCGTAAACCACATGTCGGTTAAGAATGGCTATCGCAAAAATTCGATAGCAAGTTTTACAAACATCTCAGAAGCTGTGTCTAGTGCGTGTTCATCAAGATCAAACTGTGCAGAATGTAAAGGATGTATGATCCCTTTTTCCGGATTCGAAACACCCACTCTGAAAAATGTTCCCGGAACTTGTTGTAAAAAATAGCTGAAATCTTCAGCAGTAGTACGAATAGCTAAGGAAACGACATGTTCTTTCCCTAAATAATTTTCAGCGATTTCAATTGCCTTTTGAGTCACTTCAGGATCATTAACAACCATCGGATACCCTCTGCGGATATCGACCAAGCAATGTGCTCCATTCTCCCGACAAACCTGTATCGCAATCTCTTCTATTTTTTTTAGAATTATTTCTCTTTTTTCTTCATCAAAAACACGTAAAGTCCCCGATAAATGAGCTTTATCCGGAATTACATTATTTGCTCCGTCGGCAATTAACCTGCCAAAATTCATTACAAATGGGGTGTCAGTTGGTTTTATTTTATCAATCTCCTCTTCCCATTTTAACAAAAGTCGTGCTGCAATGGGTATTGGATTGAGAACTTCTTGAGGCATAGCAGCATGGCCACCCTTTCCCAATATGGTAAAATGTAGCTCATCAGTGGATGCCATATATTTTCCGGGTCTAAACCCTACCTGTTCGGCGGTTAATCCGGTATCGGCATGTAATCCGAAAATGTAATCAACTTTAGGATTCTCTAGGACTCCCTCCTCAATCATAAATAGGGCTCCCCCTTCATAACGTTCTTCTGAAGGTTGAAATATGGCCTTTATGGTGCCTCCAAAACTGTCTTTAAGTTCATTTAAGATCATTAAAGCACCGAGTAATGATGCGCTATGAAAATCGTGCCCACAGGCATGCATAATCCCGTCATTGAAGGAACAGTATGGGGTTTGATTGTTCTCTTTTATGGGCAAGGCATCCATGTCTGCACGTAATGCAACACAGCGATCTCCTTTCAAATTTCCTTTTAATAGTGCCACAATTCCATAGCCGGCAATATTTTTTTGGTAGGGGATCCCCATTTGATCTAAAACCTGAGTGATATATTGAGCTGTTTGTTGCTCTTCTCCCGATAATTCAGGATATTGATGAAGATGGCGGCGAATCGCCACCATCTTATCAAAATATTTTTCACTCAATTGTTTATACATGAAGCGTATATTAGTTTTTAACGATAGTCATTTCTTCAACTAAATGGCTAGCTCCACCGAATTTGTCAATGATAAATAAAACGTAACGGATATCAACTACAATAGTTCTTTGTAATTGTGTTTCAAAGAAGATGTCACCACTCATAGCTTCCCAGTTGCCATCAAATGCACAACCGATCAACTGTCCTTTTCCGTTAATTACAGGGCTTCCTGAGTTTCCACCGGTAATATCATTGTTGGTTAAGAAACAGGTTCTTAATTGACCTGATTTGTCTGCGTATTGACCGAAGTCTTTGGCATTGTAAAGATCAATCATCTTTTGTGGAACATTAAACTCCCATGAACCTGGTCTGTGTTTTGCTATTACACCATCTAAAGTTGTATAATAACGTGCAGTCACAGCGTCTTTCATTTCATAACCACCCACTTTTCCGTATGTTAATCTCATCATACTGTTTGCATTAGGATAGAAGTTCTTTTCAGGTTGCATTTCCATGATCCCTTTCATGAAAATTCTGTTGGCCCTGGTTAACGCTACATTTTGTGCATTGGAAGGTTCTATTTTCTGAATATAAAATTCGTATAGTTGTTCAAACCATTGGAAAACCATATCTTTTTCCAAAGTTTTCAAACTTGGATTTTTAACAAATTCCAGAAGTGCTGCCTGATCATCTAATATAGATTTTTTGTAAAGATCTTCGACCATTTTAGTGAAATTCATTTTGTATTTTGCTACAGCTTTGTTGAAAAACTCTGGTCTTTGGTCAGGAGTTGTTTCATTATAGTAATATTCAAATAAAGCTGCTGCTACTTTTTTGTCTACTTCCACATTAAAATCTTTGAAAAAATCGTTGATTTCATCTGGCATTATCCCTAATATCGATTGAAATCTTTTGTATTCTTTGGTTGTTTTATCAATATTCTTATCTTTTAAAACAGGATATAATGCACTGCAATATCTCCACATCTGGAATAACTCACTCCCTGAAAATATTGCTTCTCTATAAACAACCTTCATTTTTTCATATTTGGTTAATTCAGCATAGATTTTACTTAAGTCATCAATAACTGTTCCATATTCGGCTTCTTTATGGTTGGCTTTAACCCATTCTCTGAATCTATTTTCAATAGCTATTTTTTTATCAATCACATGATTGTTAATAATTTGCTCGTTTTGTCCAATACTATATTTCCAATAATTTGAGATAGAAGCTGCTTTGGCCGCATATTGAATATCAATTTTTGCATTTGATTGTCGGTAAGCATTAATGATTTCCAATTTTTTACCTCTTGCTTTAATAATAACAGGATTGGACTCTTCAGTAGTCATTTTAACACTATAAGAACTGGAATATCTGTCAGTTCTTCCTGGATAACCCATAATCATAGCATAATCGTTTTCCTGAACTCCATTTAAAGATATTGGGAAAAAGAATTTGGGGCTCAATGGAATATTATCGGGAGAATAGGAGGCCGGATTTCCATTTTTATCGGTATAAACTCTGAACATAGAGAAATCAGCAGTGTGTCTTGGCCATACCCAGTTGTCGGTATCACCGCCAAATTTTCCTAAATCATTAGGAGGTGTTCCCACTAATCTTACATCTTTATATTCTTGATAGATAAACATATAATAGGCATTTCCATTAAACATATTGGCAATGCGAACATCATATTTTCCTTTTTCAGAATTATCAGAAACCAAAATTTTGGTACGTGCATCGATAGAGTCATTACGCTCTTTTTCAGTCATTTCATTGGTTAAACCATCTAAAATATAAGCACCTACATCCTCCATTCGGATCAAGAATTTCACTGTCAAACCTTCGCATGGAAGTTCATCTTTACGTGTTTTGGCCCAAAATCCATTTTTTAAGATATTATTTTCTTCAGAAGATAATGCCTGAATATTACCGTACCCACAGTGGTGATTGGTTAAAAGAAGTCCATCTTTTGAAATGATCTCTCCGGTACAACCTCTTCCAAAAATGACTACTCCATCTTTGATACTACTATGATTAACGTCATAAATATCCTTGTACGTTAACTGCATACCCATGGCCTGCATTTGATCAATATTTTTATTAAGTAGCATTAAAAGCCACATCCCTTCGTCAGCTTTTACCATTAAGATGGATAAAAAAAGACTTACTAATAAGGTAAATTTTTTCATTGAAATATTATTTTAATTTGATACGATTTGATTAACTACGATTTAATACACAAAAATACAATTTTTTTTTAAAAAGAAGCCACGAATTTCACGAATAATTTTATCCATCTTCGGTTCCCCTTTTGACCTTAGTCCTTGGTCCTTAGACCTTAGACCTTAGACCTTTGTCTTCTAATACAAGAACGGAATAACCCTCTTCAGCTTCTTCCCTTCAAACTCTCCGGGAAACTCATTTCTGTAGCGTTTATAGATGGCGTTGGCACGTGGTACAAGATTAGCAAAGGTCCAGATGAAAAACACTAAACCGGAAACTGACCAGGTGAGTATTGCAAACCCTAACCATTCCAATAGCTCCCCAAAATAGTTGGCACTGGTTACATATTTGAAAAGACCACCCTTTGGAAAGTAGTGTTTGGTGTCATTGGGATCTTTTCTGAGATGTCGAATGATATAGTCAGAATGTAAATTTATGATAAAACCTGTGATAAAAAGCAGAGTTCCTGCAATGAAAGGTAATGAATAGAACCATGCCGTTCCATATTTCACAAACAGGGCAGGAAAATCGGGCAAATAAGCAACATGGAAGATCCAGTACCCTTGCATAAAAGCATTTAAAATATTAAATGAAACTCCCATAAACATGATTCCAATCGGCATTTTACTTTTCCCTTTCATTAAAAAGGGAAATATAAACACTCTTTGCAAATAGTGGGTCTGAAATATTATTAGAAAAACAATAGGGACCAGTTCTAAACGATGGGGAGAACTTAACCACATCACTATCATCAGAACAAAGATGGTCAACTCCATCAAAAACCAGGCGATTTTATTATTCATAGTCTTTCCCCATTTCGAGGAGATCAACATCCCATATCCCGCTTCTACGTAGTATAAAGCAATAAAGGTGATGACAGCTACTCCTGTCATCACCCATAAGTATATATAAAAAGCGCTTAATAACATGATTAGTTCACTTCAATCACCATAGGGAGGCGAGCCTGAACACCCTTGAGATTCAAAATATCTTTCATAGCATCAAATGCAAAATAGAGTTCTCCGAATTGTTCTTTCATAGCGATTTCCATTTTAGCTTGGCTCTTTGTGTTAAAAAACTTTTCGAACCAATTGGTTTGTGCCGGATAAATGACGATACCATAATCAGTGATTTTTGCAAGTTCTGCTGCAGTTGCAATCGCTACCTGAAGATCACCTAATTTGTCTACTAAACCTAATTCAACAGCTCGAACTCCTGACCATACTCTTCCTTGTCCGATTTTATCAACCTGTTCATTGGTTAATCCTCTTCCAATGGCAACTCTTGAAACAAATAGGGAATAGATCTCTTCAATGCTTACTTTGATTTTGGCAAGTTCGAATTCGTCTAACAATCTACCGGTTTCATAATCAGAATGTTGATTGGTTTTTACAACATCAAATGTGATTCCAAGTTTATTCTTTAACATGTTTTGAACACTAGGAATCAAACCGAATACACCGATTGAACCTGTTAAAGTGGTTGGTTGTGCCACAATAGCGTCAGAATTACAAGAAATGTAATATCCACCTGATGCAGCATAATCTCCCATTGAAGTAACAACAATCTTTCCGGATTTTTTAGCTAGTTCAATCTCATTCCAGATCGCTTCTGATGCTAGAGCACTTCCTCCCGGAGAATTTACACGGATCACAATGGCTTTTACTTTATCATTAGTGTACGCTTTTCTTAACTCTTTGCAAAAAGTTACAGAACCAATGTTGGTTTCATCTCCTTCACCATCAACGATATCTCCTACTGCATAAACAATGGCGATATTGTTTTCTTTAGATGTTTGAGTAATCCCTTTTCTGTAATCATTTACAGTAACATAATTGATTTTTTTGTCTGATTCTATACTCAAAAGATTTCTTAATGTGTTCTCATAAGTGGAATAATATCCAATGGAATCAATCATTCTTAAAGATAATGTAGTTTGAGCATCATTAGCTAATAGATTGTCTGCAATGATATTTAAAGAATCAACAGAAATTTTTCTGGCTTTTGAGATTTGATTTACAATCACTCCCCACATATCACTGGAAAGAACACTCATTTGTTCTCTGTTGGCTTCACTCATTTTGTCCATAATGAATGGTTCCACAGCACTTTTAAAATCACCATGTCTTACTACTTGAACATCTACATTTAATTTTTCGAGTAACCCTTTGAAAAACATCGTTTTAAAAGCAATCCCTTTAAAATCAACAGCTCCTAATCTATTAAGGTAGATTTTATCGGCTACGGTAGAGATGTAATACCCTTTTTGAGTGTAATAATCACCATAAGCATAAATGAATTTTCCGGATGCTTTGAATCTTTCTAATGCAGTATAGATTTCTTGTAAAGTAGACATATTTGCCATTACAGTAGATAATTCCAAACTAATCCCTTTGATTTTAGGGTCAGTAGTAGCATGATCGATACTTTTAATGATATCATCCAATCCAACAGGGGAGTTGGAAATATTCTCAAATGCAGTGTTCTCAAAAGGATTTTCTTCTCCTCTTTCTGCGATCTCAGTGTTGAAAGATAATTTTAAAATCGAATTATCAGAGATGGAAGGAGTTGGTGAGGTGGATACACTTGCGATGATTCCAAAAAAGAAAATGAGTGATAAAATGGAGAGAACAATTGAGGATAAAAAGAAGCCCAACATAGAGCCTAAGACAATTCTCCAGAATTTTCTGCTACCGGATTCACGTTTTGGAGGATTAACCCCATTCATTTGATTCATAGTTGTTTATATTTAAATTGTTTGGTTTTACTTTTTTAAAATTCGAATCGCAAATTTACATGATTTTTTGAATCATAGAATGCTTCGAAAATTTTATGTTTTTTTAACGTATAGTCAGTTAGTATAGAAAAATAAAAATGATTACATCATGTTTGAATTTATTTCAATTTGTTGCTTCAAACGACCATTTATCTGTCTATTTGTCATTTCTAGATACAATCCGGAATTAAATTCTAATTCTTTCATTTCATTGTTTTTCATTATTTTTGCGAAAAATTTGAATTTATGAAAAAACTTTCTTTAGCACTCATACTTTTGTCATTACTGACTATTTTCCCGGCCTTTTCTCAGAATGATCAGGACTATGAACTTACCGGTCTTATGGAATGTACCAGCATCACTGTGGGTAAAAAAGCTTCTGCAGATGGTTCGGTATATACTTCTCATACCGATGATAGTCATAGAACCAGAACCAACATTGTGGTAGTGCCCGCTCAAGATCATCCAACAGGAAGTGTGGTTAAAATGTATAAAAGACAAAATGCTAAAGAAGAATATGGTAAAATGTCTCATTATGAGAATATAGAAGTTGGAACTATCCCTCAAGTTTCTCATACTTACAAATATTTCAGTACTGCTTATCCATGTATGAATGAAAAACAGGTAGCCATAGGGGAATCTACCTTTTCACCACGTTCTGAACTTCATTCCGATACCGGTCTTATAGACTGCCAAAGATTGTGTCAACTTATTTTGGAACGTTGTTCTACAGCTCGTCAGGCAATCATGGTTGCAGGAGATCTGCTTAAAAAATATGGATGGATTGATGGGGGTGAAGCCTTAACCATTGCAGATAAAAATGAGGTTTGGCATCTTGAAATCGTTGGTCCGGGAAAAGGAAAAGTGGGAGCTGTATGGGTTGCTCAAAGAGTACCGGATGATCATATCGCTGTGAATGCCAATGCATCTACCATCAGAGAGATCGATTTGAAAAACAAAGATTACTTCATGGCTTCAGATAATATTTATACAGTTGCGGAAGAGAATGGCTGGTGGAACAAATCCAAGGGTGTATTTAATTTTGCATACGTATATGCGCCGGAGAGTCGGACTATGTTAGCTTGTCGCCGTCGTGAATGGAGAGTATTTGATTTGGTTGCCCCTTCATTAAAACTGGATCCTAACGCGGAAAACTACCCGTTTTCTGTTAAACCGGACACATTAATTACAACTCAAAAAATGATGTCTATCTTCCGGGATTATTATGAAGGTACGGAATATGATATGAGAAAAACATTAACAGTAACCGATAAAGATGGCAAAACGGTGATCTCACCTATGGCGAATCCTTTTATGAAATCGGATGAACTCAAACTACATAAAATCAATGGAGGATGGCACTGGAGAGGGGAACGCTCTATTGCAGTGCACTTTACTGTTTATGGAACGATCTTACAATGTCGCTCGTTTTTACCTGATGAGGTGGGCCCGGTTTGTTGGTTTGCCTTAGATAATGTTGCCTCATCCATTTATGTCCCTTTTTATGCTTCCATCACAGATCTACCCGAAACTTACAAAACGGATGGTCGTGAGACCGGATTCAGCAATAAAGCTGCCTGGTGGGCTTTTAACCGTCTTGGAACAATGGCTTGCCAACGTTGGGGTGATATGAAACCGGTTATTGATCAGGCCTGGATCCCTATGGAAACAGAATTTTTAAACAATCAAAAAATCATAGAAGAACAGGCACTTCAAATGTTCAATGATGGCAAAATCGATAATGTTATCCGCTTCTTAACGGAATACAGCAACAAATGCGGAAACCGCGCCGTTACTAAAGCCTGGGAAACCGGCGATCTCATCTGGACCACTTTCGACGGACGATGGTAATCAGACTACAGACTACGGACTACAGACTACGGACTACGGACTACAGACTACGGACTACGGACTACAGACTACGGACTACAGACTACTTCTTCACTCTTCACTCTTAACTCTTAACTTAATTTTTATGCTTTGGGAATCAATCGCTTTCGGGCCAATTAAAAGCAGGAGACTTGGCAGCTCCCTCGGGATTAATCTTCTTCCCGTTGTTAAAAAAATATGTTCATTTGATTGCATCTATTGCGAATGCGGATGGACACTGGAATCTAATATGGATACAGATCAACTTTATCCTTTACAGGAGGTTAATGAGGCGATAGAAGCCAAGTTGATCCAATGTAAAAATGATCAGATCCCTATTGATAGCATCACATTTTCCGGAAACGGAGAACCTACTATGCATCCACAATTTCTGGAAATCATAGAGAATCTTCTTGTTTTAAGAGATAAATACTATCCGAATGCCATCATAACTTGCCTCTCTAATTCAACACAGCTATATCGCGAAGATGTTAGAAAAGCGCTACAAATGATAGAAAATCCGGTTTTGAAACTGGATGCTGCAACGGAAGATATGTATCAACTGATCAACAATCCATTACAAAACTGTTCTGTAAATCAAATCATAGATTGGCTTAAACTGTTTGAAGGTCAATTTGTTTTACAAACATTGTTCTTTGCCGGTGATATGGGTGGCGTTCCATTTGATAATAGCAAAGAACCACATCTTTCCAAATGGCTCGATGTGGTTCAGATATTAAAACCAAAAATGGTTATGTTATACTCTTTAGATCGGGAAACACCAGCTCAAAACCTTAGAAAATTGTCAGTTGAAGAGATGGAGGTGATTGCCGAAAAAGTGAGAGCTTTCGGTATTCCTACTTCTGTTTTTTAAACTTTAATTCTTCTTGAAATTTAATATTCACAGGAAGAGTATATAAACTTCTTACTACTTTTCCATCTTTCTTTGCTGGGTCCCACTTTGGCATCTCTTTGATCACTTTGATGTATTCATCTAAGAGTTCTTTAGAAACTTCACCACTGTTTTCAGCTAATTTGATGTCGGTAATGCTTCCGTCTTTTTCAACAACAAACTCAATCTTGAAGTTTACATCGGTACCTGGTTGTCCAAATTTACCAATGGTAGCTTTTGTTCCGATAAATTTATGCATCTCTGCCATACCACCGGGAAATGAAGCAATCACATCGCACTCTTTATAGATTTGATTATCAGAATTGTCTGAAACAGGAGTTGGAGTTTGGGCTTGAACAGCGGCAAACATCATTAAAACACAAATAAAGGATACTATCTTTTTCATAATGCAAAATTTTTTCTGTTGCAAAAATACTATTTTTTTGAATTAAATATCAAATATTTTCAGAAAATCGAAAATAGGTCTCTTTTTCAAACAATTTATCCCTGAAACGATCCAACTCTGTTGTAGATAATTCATCAAAAGAGTTTATATTTTTTAAAAATGGGGGAGGAGCTGATTGAAAAAAATGGGTATAATTCTCTTTCAATGAATTCAAATCATCATGGTTAAGTAGTTGATTAGTAGCTTTTAAATATTGGAGTATCCTTAAGCCATCCGCTTTTTCATGAAATGCTTTCGTAAACTGACCCAATGTTTTACTGTTTTTCCGAAGAGGACACCAAAGATCAACCTCCTGGTATTGTTCTTTCAAAAAATCTATAAACGGATTTGAAATATCGGAATGATATAATGTTTCGATTTGTGTATAACAACGTTTAATCTCTTCAAAAAGGGAGTAATGGTAAATAGGATAGCTGCTCCAATCGCCCTGATCCCCTTTGATCATTGCTGGTCCGGTACCAAAATAGACTCTTGATGAAAAACGAGCCGCAGGGTAAACAATCACTTCATTTTGATTAGAAACAGGCCCCATCTTCCGAAATTTCTGAAGCAGATAAAAATCCTCGCCACTCTTCATAGGAGTAATTCCACCAATCTTGCGTAATGCACTAACTCTCATCGATATGGCAGACCCAATTGCTGTGAAATTGAAAGGAGAATCAATCAAATACATGTTGATGGCATAGTTACGCATGTATAATTCATACCTCAAGATCGCCCGATTGGCCCGATCATCCTCCGTCAAATGATGAAAATATGGATTGGAAATTACCGAAACAGATGTTGAAGAGTATCGTTCATAAAGGGAATAAAAATAGAGTTTTTGAATGTGAGTGTCCGCATCAAGACTTACAATAACATCATCTGAATCAGCAATTTGCAATATATGATCAAACAATGCTTTACGAG
>DAONEU010000004.1:35926-37476 GCA_035403245.1 Bacteroidales bacterium
ATAACATCATCTGAATCAGCAATTTGCAATATATGATCAAACAATGCTTTACGAGCCCAACCCACTCCGTGTTTCTTCCCTTTCCAGCCTTTCCCTTTGGTTGAAAAATCCAGAATAGTGATCGGGAAATCTGAATAATCTGTTAAATACGCTATAAGTTGTTGATTATGATGGCACACTTCCACTTTTTCGGGATCATCCCACCATTCATCCGGTTGATTGACACAAACATATACTGTAAAAGCACCACTAAACTTCTGTTTAGAAATATCTTCTAAAGTAGCAGGTAAGTATTTTAGCTCATCAATAGCCGGAATAGCGATATGTAAATGGGGCTTTTTCATTTACCGAACATGAACAATTTTGGTAATCACAACACCTTCATCTTTGGGATCAAAAGCTCTGGAATTTTTAAAAATAAGGGTATCACAACCTTTCTCTTTGGCTTCAAAAGTGATGTAAAGATCTACTGATTTGCCAACCATTCCTTCAGGAGCGTTATTTACAACTCTTTGAGAAACAGAATCTACAATAGAAACCTCATTTTTATTGATATATTGCCATGCCCTTCCGGTAGAAGCGTTTGCGATGAAATGAATTTCAAAAGTTTCCCCTTTTTTCACACAGAAATGATCCCCTTTAGGGTCATTTTTAACACTCATTTGTTGCGTTTTACAACCCATAGCTAACATTGCTAACAATAAAACAATTGGAAAAATGATCTTTCTTTTCATAACTTTTTTGCTTTGTTGCAAAAGTACAAAAAAATTAAGAAATGATCACCGTGTTTATTTCTTTATTTATTAGCCACGAATGTCACGAATTAAATGAACACACGAGCAATCTAGCACATGAGCAATCGAGTAAATTCATTTGCTTATTTACAAATTTGCTCATTTGCTAATTTTCACTACTTTTGTGCTCCATAAACAAATATTTATAACTATGCATAAAATTGAACAACATACCATCGATTTCCTTAGAGATCTCGCTGAAAATAATAATAGGGAATGGTTTAACGAAAATAAACCACGATACGAAAAAGCACGTAAAAACTTTGAAGCTTTCTCTACGGATCTTCTCGCTTACATGCAATCCATTGATCCTGCATTAGTCAATATTGAAATCAAACAATGTCTCTATCGTATCTATAGAGATGTAAGATTTTCAAAAAATAAAGATCCTTATAAAACACATTTTGGCTGCTATATGGCTAAGAATGGGGGAAGATCCTCCTTGCTGGCAGGTTACTACTTCCATTTAGATCCTAACGAATCTTTCTTCGGCGGTGGAATCTATATGCCTCAACCTGAATATTTGAAAACACTTCGTAAAGAGATCTATTATCAAATCGATGAATTTAATAAAATCTTAGAAAATCATACATTTAAAAAATACTACTCCGGAATTGATCCCATCGAGAAACTAAAAAAGAACCCTGTTGGATTCCCTGCCGATTTTCAACATATTGACTTGCTGAAAAATAAACATTACTTCGCATCTCACACTTTTAAAGCAGAAGAAGTTCTGGAAGAATCGTTCTTAAATAG
>DAONEU010000004.1:37576-48006 GCA_035403245.1 Bacteroidales bacterium
ATCAAGCCTTTTATAGATTGAAGTTTACCCGATCTTTTTAAATTCAACATCATCCGATCAATATGATACAAATATTCATCCAGATCTTCAATAAATAGTATTTTGTTGGTTGTATCCAGATCAGAAATGGTGCCGTTTAGAGAATATATAATGGAAAGATTCCCTCCAACCAAAACACCGATTGCTCCACCCTCTCGATTTAAAGGGTGTGGATCTATTTCATAATTCATCACATCTCCCATCAAAAGTTGAATCATGTTTTGGGCACCGAATTGATACCGGGTTTCTTGATTCACATTGATTGGCATGGTGGAATGAAGTGTCGCAATGCCATAGTTTTGAAGTATATGGCTATGAAAAACAGTCACATCACTATACCCGCAAATCCATTTAGGATGCTTACAAAATGTAGTGAAATCCAACTGATCAATGATCCGGGCTGATCCATAACCACCCCGAACACACCAGATAGCCGCAATATCGCTTCTATCCAGCATATTTTGAAAAGAACACATTCTGATCTCATCATTTCCCGCAAATTGATCTGCTTCTGCGAATAATGATTCATCATAAACAACCCGAAAGCCATAATCTTCCAAAAACTGAATGGAGGTTTCCAATTCAATGACCGAAATCTTTCTGGCCGGAGCAACAAGCCCAATGCCATCCCCTTTTTGAAGATATGGTGGTATGATCATAGCGTAATTTGGTTCGTTTCGATATATTGTTGGGTTAATTTTCTGAGTAAATAACGTTCCTCCCCTTCAAAATATTTTTGAGGAAGCTTCACGACTTTTTTATTGGAATAAAAACTTCCCGATTTTTCTGCAACAGATTCATCAAGAGCCAAATATAAAATGGTTTCTGCCCCTTTTTTGGGGGAACGAATAAATGGTCGGAATAATAGATTGGCTAAAAAATCTACTAAACGGTTTCCCATCTTTAAGATTGGAGTATTAACGATTCCGGGTTCACAAACATTGATCGTAATCCCTTGTTTCTGTAAGGTGTCCGACAAATCTATTCCCATAAAAAGGAGCGCTAATTTGGAGTTGGCGTAAGCATTAAAACGACTGTAATGTTTGCCTTTTAGAGAATCAAAAACAGAAGGTGTTATCTTTCCGTAACGATACATTAAGGAAGAAACATTCACCACACGGGCTCCGATTGGCATCATTTTAGTCAATGCTGTAGTGATTAAATAGGGGGAAAAGTAGTTAACACCAATGGTGTATTCCATCCCATAATCTGACTCCAGAGCTTTTGAAGGCATTACCCCTGCATTATTGATCAGCAGATCAATATGGTTAAAACGAGTTCTGATTTCATGAATAAACTGTAATACAGACTCTAATGAACTCAAATCCAAACGGATCAGATGAATATTAGCTTGGGTTTTTTCAGATATCTTTTGCCAGACCGGGATCGATTTATCCAGGTCACGGCATGCCATAACCACCTCAAAACCGGATTGGGCAAGGGTTTCTGTGATAACACGACCCATTCCTCCGTTGGCGCCGGTAACTATGGCAACTTTTGAATTCATTAACTTAATTTTTCAACGCCCTCTTTCAATCTTCTGCAAGCTTCAATCAAAAGGGTTTCATTAGCTGCGTAAGACAAACGGATACATTGATCATCACCGAAGGCAACTCCTTGTACTACAGCCACATTAGCATCGTATAAGAAATACATACTCAAATCGGTAGAGTTTTCTATGATCGTTTTTCCATAAGTTTTAGCATATAAAGAATCAACTGGAGCATGTTTGCCAAATAACGATTTTACAACAGGGAAGAAGTAAAAAGCACCATGAGGTAAACGGGTTTCAAATCCGGGGATCTCTTGAAGTAAACCAAAAACTAGATCTCTTCTGGTTTTGAATATAAGTCTCATATTTTCAATATCCTGTTCCAATTTAGGAGAGGACTCCATCGCTTTGATGGTTGCTCTTTGAGCTATAGAGTTGGTTCCGGAAGTGATTTGTCCTTGTAGTTTTTGACAAGCATTAGCGATCTCCTTAGAGGCACCAATAAATCCGATTCTCCAACCGGTCATGGCAAACCCTTTGGCTACTCCATTGATGGTGATCACTTGATCTTTAATCTCTGTAAATTGAGCCAAACTCTCATGTTTTCCCATGAAGTTGATATGTTCATAGATCTCATCTGCCATCACATGAACCTGAGGATGTCTCTTTAACATGTCTGCAATTGCTTTCAATTCCTCTTTTGAATAGAGCATTCCTGTAGGGTTAGAAGGACTACTGAACATGATTAGTTTTGTTTTTTCAGTAATCTTTTCCTCTAATTGAGCCGCAGTAACTTTGAAATCGTTTTCTAAAGTGGTAGGGATATACACAATATTTCCTTCAGCCAACTTAACGATCTCTTTATAGGAAACCCAGTAAGGAGTAGGGATAATAACCTCTTCTCCCGGATTTACTAAAGATAGAACCACTTGATAGATCGATTGTTTTGCACCGGTTGATACCACAATTTGTTCAGGGGTATAGTCCAATCCATTATCTCTTTTGAATTTTGTGCAGATCGCCTTTCTTAACTCCGGATATCCTGGAACAGGTGAGTAATGAGACCAGTTTTCATCAATAGCACGTTTTCCAGATTCTTTGATCTCTTCAGGAGTGTCAAAGTCCGGTTCACCGATACTTAAGCTGATCACATCTTTACCACTCTCTTTTAATTCACGGGCAATTCGGGTCATAGCTAACGTTTCTGACTCCGCCATGGAGATGATTCTATTTGATAATATATTCATATTTAGATATTTATAATATTTTTTAAAATGATTTTTTGAAGCCGCAAACTTATGAAAAATATCTCATATTTTCATCTGTAAAATATAATTTATTTTAATTAGGTATCCATTCTGATTTCCCCTTTCCCCTTTTCCCAAATTATCAAATTATCACATTAGCTTATTAGCTTATTATTTATCTGGGCTCCGTCCTCATTCAAAACCCGACATTTTTGACAAAAAATCATGCGCTCTTTTTGAAAAGGGGTATAAATGTTAATTTTTTAGTTTTTATTAATTTAATTCAAAAAAAATTAAATTTGACGAATAAAAGAACAAACACATATTAATTTAAAACAAAAATTTATGAAAAAGTTTTTTTTTAAAAATAATTTTGATTGTCATTTTATTCTTTTCGATATTGCTGGTATTAGCACAAGAGAATAAAACCAACTCGAATCCAACATATAAAAAACATGAATTTAATATTTCGTTAGGGATATTTAATATAATTGAATCGATCCCCTTATTTACTTTAGGTGACAGAATTCCATTATTTTCTTATAGAAATAATTCAGGATTACTTTTTTTATCGGACAATAGAGTAATTTAATAGATATCCCTAGTTTAGCTTTGCGAACTTTGTGGTTAAAAATCCAAAAAAAACCGAAGGTTTTGAATGCATTAGGGCGCAGGCCAGGTACCCCGCAAGTTGAGCTGCTTAGGGGATGACGGATTACGAATTACCAATTACGAATTACGAGTTTAAGGGAGTTTTAACTTTTCAACCCTTCAACCTTTAAACAGCAAAGCGTTCAACCTTAAACAACTGATAACTGAAACCCAAAACCCAATACCCAACTGCCCAATTTAAATTTGCTAATTTTCAAATTTGCTAATTTACTAATTCCCTTTCCCCTTTCAACTTTTCCCTTTTCCCCTTCGCCCAAAATTAGCTTATTAGCTTATTATCACATTAGCTTATTATTTCGTATTTTTGCAAAATCAAATTTACATATATATGAAAAATATTACTTTCCTTGCTTTTATGCTCCTCTTCTCTTGGCAAATCAATGCTCAGGATACTGTTAAAACATTCTATAGCGGTAATCGGTTGATGTCGATCGGTGTCATGAAAAATGACAAAGAACAAGGGGAATGGATCTTTTATCATACCAACGGAACAATGTGGACTATTGGTTCTTATAAAGATGGTGTTAAAGTGGGTCTTTGGAAAACCTGGAACGACTCCGGTCAACTAGTTCAGGAATACTTCGCTGACAACGGCTATTTTAAAAGTTGGTTTGCTAATGGTCAGGCTGAATCTGAAGGCGAAATGAAAAATAGTACCAAAAATGGAACTTGGACTTTTTACCACTCCAATGGTCAGTTGATGAAGGAAGTTCAATATGAAAATGATAAAATCAATGGTCATGTGGTTGAATATTACGCCAATGGACAAAAAAAGTTCGAAGGGGATTATAAAAACGATCAAATTAATGGATATGCGTACTGGTATTTGGAAAATGGAGATCTAGAAATGGAAGGAAACTCCATCAATGATCTTCAGGATGGAGAATGGAAATTTTATCATGCAAATAATATCATAGGGAGTATGGGCTCTTTTAAAAATGGACTTCAAGTTGGAGTATGGAAATACTTCTATGAAAAAGGGAAAATTTGGAAAAGAGGTAATTATGTAGATGGAAAAAGGGAAGGGGAATGGCTCGCATGGTTTGAATCGGGAGTTCTACAAAGACAAGGATCTTTCTGTTCAGATAAGGAGTGTGGCGATTGGATTCAATGGTTTGAATCGGGAAAAGTGATGGATCAGGGATCTTTTGATAAAGGACAAATGTCTGGCTCCTGGAAAGGATTCTATCCTGATGGCATTTTAAAATATGCTGCTCAATATAAAGATGGAATGAAAAATGGTTCCTACTCTTATTACTGGGAAAATGGTAAAATTAAAGCTAAAGGTACCTATAAAAAAGATCTTCAGGAAGGTTCCTGGACAGATTTTGCCCAAAACGGGAAACCACTCCAAAAAGGGAATTATACTGAAGGAAAGAAGAATGGTAAATGGAGTTTTTATGATCAAAGGAATAGAGTGATGAGAACCCAGGAGTTTACCATGGACGAACAGGACGGGGTTTTCGTAGAATTTCATCAAAATGGGAAGAAAGCGGCTCAAGGCGAGTTTAGAAACAAAATGAAAAACGGGATCTGGTCTAAATGGGATCCAAATGGTAAGCTTTATTATCAAGTTGAATTTAAAAACAATAAACAAGTAAGAGTTCTTGTAAAACCTGATCAACCTAAAGAAGAATAAGATTTACAACTTATTGAGATAGATGAAAAAGAAAATAAATTTGAAAGAGATTATCAATAATATGAAAATTAATAGAAATGAACTCACCATCAAGCTATTTCACTTCAATTTTATTCAAGTGAACACAATGGTGATTTTTGATGACACCAAACAAGCGATGATTGTGGATCCGGGTAATAGCAATCCATCTGAAAACGAAATGTTATTCAGCTATATCGAAAAAGAACAACTTCAGGTGAAGTGGATTTTAAACACCCATCCCCATATTGACCATGTATTAGGAAATGCAGTTTGTAAGGCACAATATCCGGAAGCTATTTTAGCAGCCAACGAACAGGGGCTTCCCATTTACGATCAATCGGTAGCTTATGGGGCATCTTTTGGATTTACCCAAACCCAGTTTCCAAAACATGACCACTATCTAGTAGAAAATGATCTCGTACAATGTGGAAACAACACATGGAAAGTGATCGAAGCTTTCGGACATGCCGATGGGAGCATCTGTTTCTACAATGAAGCCGAGAAAGTTCTGATTGTTGGAGATGTTCTGTTTGAAGGGGGAATTGGCCGTACTGACCTTCCTACCGGAAATTACAATCTGTTAATCGATAATATTAAAAATAAACTGATGGTGTTGCCTGACGATGTTCTCGTTATTCCTGGTCATGCTGATACAACCACCATTAAAACTGAAAAAGAAACCAATCCATATTTATAATATACATTATGTTTGAAGATATTGAAGAAGGTTATGAACGGAGAGACGTTTATAACAAAGAGAGTATAAATATTTTATCTGAAAGCTACTTGAATATGATTAAAGTAGCCAAAGAGGATCCAACCAGAGAGGGACTCATTAAAACTCCTGAAAGAGCGGCAAAGGCATTCCAGTTTTTGACCCATGGGTACGGCTTAAATCCTGAAGAGATCCTTAGAAGTGCATTGTTCACCGAAAGTTCAAAACAGATTGTTGTCGTAAAAGATATTGAGATCTACTCTTTATGTGAGCATCATCTGCTTCCTTTTTTCGGAAAAGCACATGTAGGGTATATACCTAACGGTAAAATTTGCGGATTGAGTAAGATCCCAAGAGTGGTTGATGCCTTCTCCAGAAGGTTACAGTTGCAAGAGAGACTCACTGCTCAAATTAAAGACTGTATTCAGGAAGTTCTTGATCCAATCGGAGTAGCTGTCGTTATTGAGGCACAACACTTGTGTATGTCGATGAGAGGGATCCAAAAGCAAAATTCAGTCACAACAACATCTGAATTTACGGGTGCTTTCTTAAAAAACTACAACACCAGACAAGAGTTTATGCATCTCATTGGGACAAAATTACATTAATAAGATTTCCCTCTTTTAGCCTCTTTCCTTTTTTGGTCCAGTTCACGTCTGATTTTTCGTTTTCTGCCTGTAATATGTTTTACAGCGTAGTTAACAGCCATCTCCTGAACATCCTGTTCATAGACTACTGTGTCTTTTGCTTTTAAAATGCAAATAATCGGATGCCCAACCCATTCCGGAGGCAAACATATCGTCACAGTGTCTGTTTTAGGAAGTAAAATTAACTTTTTCATATACTCTTATTTTATTTAAAAAATGTACATTTTTATGTGGAAACTCCGAAAAAATGCATAAATTTAACTCTTTAATGCATTTTTATTCATTTTTATGTGTGGACGGATTTTAAAAACATTACATTTATAAAAAATTTATAATCAGTTTAATAGAGTCAAATATACAAATTTTTATTCATAATACAAATCGATTAAAAATAAAATAAAAATTAAATTAAATCACAGAAAATCAAAAAGATGAATTTCAAAATTCAGAAATTTCTTTTTTTTGGCTGAGCGTAAAGATAATTGTTGTATTTTTGCAGTCCCAAGAACGAAGGATGTTTAAGTAGCTCAGCAGGTAGAGCACATCCCTTTTAAGGATGGGGTCCTGGGTTCGAATCCCAGCTTGAACACGAAAGGTCATCATAACGATGACCTTTTTTTTTGTTTGGGCGTTCCCCCTCGTTTCACTCGGGGTCGGCATCCGGCCCGTACTCCTCGCATTTTTGTCAATTGTAGCATCGGCCCGGCAGGAGCTCCGCTGTCGCTCTGCCGGTCTCGTGCTACACTAACCAAAAATACTGTGGGGTACCTGGCCTTCTGCCTAACGCAAAAGGAATAAATTGCTTTATTATATATATACAATAATAATAGAAAAATTTCTTCACAAATAATTAATAAATTATCAACACCAAAGAAAATCTATCCATTTACACTCATTAGATTTCAACCAAAAACAAATTTCACCAATTTTATGTAAAAAAAACCGATTATTGATTTCAAAAATGAGCACTTTTTCATTTATTTTGAATCAAAGAAATGTAAAGTGTGCGTAAAGAATTGCAATATTTGAACAAAAAAGTCCCATTTTGGTTCGAAAATGGCTTCAAAAACGTCCAGTTTGAAGAGAAATCGGAGAGAAATTTGAAGAAATAAAAAAGAAAAAGTAATTTTTTCTCGCTGATAATCAATGTGAAGTGAGAAAAAGTAAAAAAAAGGACAAAAAGTTAGCCGAGCGTATTATAAAAGGGTGTATTTTTGCAGCCCGTTTGAGAGAGAAACAGTGATTGAAGGGAAAACGGGAAGTTCTTTGAAAGAATGGAATGATGTAGCAAATGACTCGAAGATTTTTTTGAGGACGCAAGCGATAAAGTCGGGACAGACTAAAGAACGAAAGTTCAAAAACATTAAATAGAATGGAGAGTTTGATCCTGGCTCAGGATGAACGCTGGCGGCAGGCTTAATACATGCAAGTCGAACGGTAACAGTACTAGCAATAGTAGCTGACGAGTGGCGCACGGGTGCGTAACGCGTATGCAACCTACCCATAATTGGAACATAACGTTGAGAAATTAACGCTAATATTTCATGTGAATATGAGAAGGCATCTTTTTATATTTAAAGATTCATTGATTATGGATGGGCATGCGTATCATTAGCTAGTTGGTGAGGTAACGGCTCACCAAGGCAACGATGATTAGGGGTTCTGAGAGGATATCCCCCCACACTGGAACTGAGACACGGTCCAGACTCCTACGGGAGGCAGCAGTAGGGAATATTGGGCAATGGAAGCAATTCTGACCCAGCCATGCCGCGTGAAGGAATACAGCCCTATGGGTTTTAAACTTCTTTTATTATAGATTAACCGGAGGTACGTGTACCTCCCTGCAAGTATATGATGAATAAGGATCGGCTAACTCCGTGCCAGCAGCCGCGGTAATACGGAGGATCCAAGCGTTATCCGGATTTATTGGGTTTAAAGGGTGCGCAGGCGGATCAATAAGTCAGGGGTGAAAAATTTCAGCTTAACTGGAATCGTGCCTTTGATACTGTTGGACTAGAGTATAATTGACGTGACTGGAATGTGATGTGTAGCGGTGAAATGCTTAGATATGTCACAGAACGCCAATCGTGAAGACAGGTCACGAAATTATTACTGACGCTCATGCACGAAAGCGTGGGGATCAAACAGGATTAGATACCCTGGTAGTCCACGCTGTAAACGATGATTACTCGTTGTTGGGCAGTGATGCTCAGTGGCTAAGCGAAAGCGATAAGTAATCCACCTGGGGAGTACGATCGCAAGGTTGAAACTCAAAGGAATTGACGGGGGCCCGCACAAGCGGAGGAGCATGTGGTTTAATTCGATGATACGCGAGGAACCTTACCCGGGCTTGAACGTAAGACGAATATATAAGAGATTATATAGCCTTCGGGCGTCTTGCGAGGTGCTGCATGGTTGTCGTCAGCTCGTGCCGTGAGGTGTTAGGTTAAGTCCTGCAACGAGCGCAACCCCTACTAATAGTTGCCAGCACGTCAAGGTGGGAACTCTATTAGAACTGCCTACGCAAGTAGAGAGGAAGGTGGGGATGACGTCAAATCAGCACGGCCCTTATGTCCGGGGCTACACACGTGCTACAATGGCATATACAGAGGGCAGCCACTACGCGAGTAGGAGCTAATCCTCAAAGTATGTCTCAGTTCGGATTGGAGTCTGTAACTCGACTCTATGAAGTTGGATTCGCTAGTAATCGCGCATCAGCCATGGCGCGGTGAATACGTTCCCGGGCCTTGTACACACCGCCCGTCAAGCCATGGAAGCCGGGGGGACCTGAAGTACGTAACCGCAAGGAGCGTCCTAGGGTAAAACCGGTAACTGGGGCTAAGTCGTAACAAGGTAGCCGTACCGGAAGGTGTGGCTGGAATACCTCCTTTCTGGAGCGACTTTATCAAATCTTGTTCTTCAAACTGAAAGCATTTGCTACTCATCATCATTCCTCTTTATATTATATTGATAATCGTTAAACATTATCAATGTACCAAGCACACGAAAGATTGTGCAACGTTCTTTGACAACAAATGGAAGAAATAAGCTTAAATAATCGAGAAGGTATAGCTTAGCAATAAGCGAATATCAAAAAAGAAAATTAACGAGTTTTAACAAACGAGTAAGTTACTAAGAGCGTACAGGGGATGCCTTGGCTCTCAGAGGCGAAGAAGGACGTGATAAGCTGCGAAAAGCTTCGGGGAAGTGCAAATAACTATTGATCCGAAGATATCCGAATGGGGCAACCCAGCCTGTAGGAATACAGGTTACCCTAAAAGGGGGCAAACCCGGGGAACTGAAACATCTAAGTACCCGGAGGAAGAGAAAATAACAATGATTTCCCAAGTAGTGGCGAGCGAACGGGAAAGAGCCTAAACCAAAGATGTTACGGCATGTTTGGGGTTGTAGGACCACGATATCTAAGAAATTTAAGAACTGGAACACTTTGGGAAGAGTGGCCGCAGAGGGTGAAAGTCCCGTACAGGTAATTAAATAATTGGTAGTGGTATCCTGAGTAGGGCGGGACCGGCGAAATCCTGTCTGAATCTGGCGGCACCATCCGCTAAGGCTAAATACTACTGAGAGACCGATAGCGAACAAGTACTGTGAAGGAAAGGTGAAAAGTACTTCGAACAGAAGAGTGAAATAGAACCTGAAACTGTGCGCTTACAAGCGGTCGGAGCCCTGTAAGGGGTGACGGCGTGCCTTTTGCATAATGAGCCTACGAGTTACTGAACTTAGCAAGATTAATTGCTTAAGGCAAGGAATCGAAGCGAAAGCGAGTCTGAATAGGGCGTTAAGTTAGATTAAGTAGACGCGAAACTTAGTGATCTACACATGACCAGGTTGAAGTAACGCTAAACCGTTATGGAGGACCGAACTAGTAAACGTTGAAAAGTTTTTGGATGAGTTGTGTGTAGGGGTGAAAGGCTAATCAAACTGAGAGATAGCTCGT
>DAONEU010000005.1:0-17288 GCA_035403245.1 Bacteroidales bacterium
TAGGAAAAACTATTAAGATTTCTAAGATTGAATAATAAATAATTAAAATGACAGTCTCCGTCGGGAGGGGACTTGCAGGCGGAGACCGACCCTTTGGCTAGCGACGGTTTTCATTTTCGATATAGTTGAAGTGGAGTTGAGCGACGCCAAAGGGGAATGCCCAAAAGAGTGAAGAGTGAAGAGTTTTTTGAAGTAAAAAGTAAAAAGTAAAAAGTAAAAAGTAAAAAGTAATAAGTGATAAACTGAAACCCAATAACTAAAACCTAAAACCTAAAACCCAAATCGTCCTTCGTCTTTAGTCCTTCGTCTTTAGTCCTTTAATTTAGCAAACGCTCTTATTGGAGACCCATCGCTATCTTTAATCTTTAATGGAATGGTATAAAACTCAAAGGTTTTGTTGATCAATTGTTCCAAATGGCACAGGTTTTCAATGATTAATATGCCATTTCCCAACAATGCATAATGATTGGGAAAAGCCACAGAATCTATAGGATCAGCTGAAATCGTGTCAAATCCGACCCCTTTTATGGGGAATTGTAACAACCAATCTCTTGCTTCATCAGTTAATACCGGAAAAGGTTCCAAATATTGTGGGGTATTCCATTTTTGATCCCAACCGGTATGAAACAAAATATACTGAGCATCTGCAATGCTACTTTTGTGATGTTTTAATATGTCTAAAGAGATCTCTTTTTCATTTTTACATTGAACAACAAATCCTGACCCAATTAAATCATATAGAGGTATTTGATCCAGTGTTTTTGACTTATCCACAATATGTGCCGGGGCATCCATGTGAGTACCAGTATGGGTGTTGATAGTCATTTTTATTACGGCAAACCCATCTTCAGCAACTGTACTAATTCTTTCAAAATGAGGTTCAAGGGTGTCGGGATAAAAAGTGATCCCACTCCCTAAAGCATGTGTTAGGTCTATAATCATCGTATTTTTTACTTAAAAAAACCACGGAAAATGTCCATCCCGTTGGCATAAAGGAGCAGTAAGATCAATAAGGCAAATCCTACGGTATTGGCATAACCGATAAATTTATCACTCGGTTTTCTCCGGGTAATCATTTCGATCAATATGAATAAAATATATCCCCCATCAAGCGCGGGAATCGGAAGAATATTCATAAATGCAAGGATAATTGCTAAAAGTGCAGTATTTTCCCAGAATCTTCCCCAATCCCATGACTTAGGAAACATTTTACCTATAGCCCCAAATCCTCCAATTTGAGAAGCACCCTCTTTAGTAAATACTAACTTAAATTGTTTTACATACATTCCTAACTGTTCAAATCCGTAATTGATTCCTTTTGGAATGGATTGAATGATATTGTAATAAATAGTCTTTGTTCCGATATATTGAGTAGGTTCAATCGGATAAACGCCCACTTTACCATCAATATTTGGGGTTACTGCAATAGTCAAGGTTGAATCCCCCCTAACAACTGATAGATTTAATGTTTTCTCAGGATTGTTCTCAAAAGCTTCTTGATAATCATAATATGAAACGGTCGTATTTCCATTTATTGCGATTACACTGTCACCAATTCTTAAGCCAGCAGTTTTGGCAGGCATTGTGTCTATTAATTCTGAGATCACAAAAGGAAATTGATACGTTGCAAACATCCCTTTTCCTTCCCCTACAACATTCTTCCCGAAAGCTTTTGGAATTGCAATATTTACAATAGAATCATTTCTTAATACTTTAACTTCCTTCGCATTGTCAATTAGTAGGGACAATGAAAACTCTTTTAAATCTTTTGGCGTTTTGCCATCAACAGAGATGATTTTATCCCCATTTCTGAACCCGATATTTTGAGCCACTTCGGTGAATTTATATCCGTATTTAGCGTTTTCAAGTGGGATATAGGTTTCTCCCCAGGATTGGAAAATGACAATATATACGATTAAGGCTGATACAAAGTTAAATAAAACACCCCCAATAATGATGAAAAATCGTTGCCAGGCCGGTTTAGATCTGAATTCCCATGGTTGAGGCTCTTCTCCCATAGAATCGGCAGATTTAGTCTCATCTACCATACCGGAAATGGAGCAATAACCCCCTAGTGGAAGCCAACCAATACCCCATTCAGTGGTTTCAGGACACTCATCCCAATGTTCGGGAGATTCTTTAGAGAAAAAAGAGAATTCGCGTTTTCCATCGATTTTTTTCATCCTTAAAATGGAGAAGCCGGGATTGAAAAATAGGTAGAATTTTTCGACTCTTGTTTTAAATAAACGTGCAAAGAAAAAGTGACCTAGTTCATGAACTAATACTAAAATTGATAAACTGGCTAGAAGTCCTAATACTTGTGTTGATATTCCCATCAGATTTTAATGTCTTGTTAAATAGTTTCTAGTTTCTTGATCGATTTCTAAATATTCCGATATTGAAGTTGGTTTAGAGTAACTGATATTTGTTACAGCCTTTTCAATCCACTTTGGAATATCTGTAAATCCAATATTACCCTGCAAAAACTGTGCCACTGCAACTTCGTTAGCCGCATTCATGATGCAAGGTCTGTTTCCTCCCTCTTTGGAACAAGCAAAAGCTAGCGGTAAGCAGGGAAAATTGGTCATGTCAGGTGCTTCAAACGTAAATTGAGAATAGTTCATAAAATTGAAGCGTGGAAACTGATTTGGCATCCTGAAAGGAAACGTAAGTGCATATTGGATAGGTAGTTTCATGTCAGGTAGTCCCAACTGCGCTTTTAATGATCCATCTTCGAATTGTACCAAAGAGTGGATGATCGATTGGGGATGAACAACAACTTCAATCTTATCCAACTCGCAGTTAAAGAGCCATTTAGCTTCAATAACTTCCAATCCTTTATTCATCAAAGTTGCACTGTCGATGGTGATCTTACTACCCATATCCCAGTTCGGATGTTTCAATGCCTGAGCAGGTGTTACCTGATGAAGGAATTCCCAATCTTTTCCTCTAAAAGGACCACCGGATGCTGTAAGGATCAATTTTTCTATAGGGTTGTAATTTTCACCCACTAATGATTGAAAAATGGCAGAGTGTTCAGAGTCAACGGGAAGGATTGGAACATTCATCTCTTTTGCTTTCTGCATCATGAGTTCGCCCGCAACTACTAATGTTTCCTTATTTGCTAAGGCTATGATCTTTTTATTTTCTATTGCACGATAAACAGGCGCCAACCCGGCTACACCAACAATACAGGAGAGCACCATTTCGATGCTACTCATCTCCATCACATCACATAAGGATTCCATTCCGGCAAAAACTTTGATATCGTCGTCCCATAAAGCCTCTTTTACCTTAGTGTAATGGGCGTCATTAACAATAACAACGGTATTCGGTTGAAATTTTTTGGCTTGTTCAATAAGCAGATCTGCACTATTGAGTGCTGCTAAAACTTCTACCTCTAAAAAATCGGGAAATTGTTCAATCACTTCCAAAGCCTGAACTCCCATTGAACCTGTTGATCCGAGAATTGCAATTTTTCTTTTATCCATTTTTTCCATACAAAGGTGCAAAAGTACGAAAATAAATTAGCAAATTGGTAAATTAGCAAATTTGCAAATGAGCAAATGCTTTTAGCCATTCGCCTTTCGCCTTTTGCCTCAATAGAACACAGATGACACGGATTGAACTGATTTACACAGATCTTTTATGTTTTGTTTTATATTTGATTAATGAATTCTTTAAAACGAATGATTTTATCAATGTTTGTTTTGTTAAATAGCAAATGTTCGAAATCTTTTGACTTATGTTTCAAATCAATTTGCTCTAATAATTCATTCATTTTTTCTTTTAAATCTGTAATATTGTTAATCTGTTTTTTTTGAAGAAGATAATCGTAATTGGGTTCAGTTTGAGAAAGAAGAAACATCGCATCATAAAAATCGCGACCCTTTGCTCTTGAAAGTAAAGCTGATATTTTCATACTACAAAGAACATCATCGGGAGGGACCGGAAAAGAAAAGAAAAAACCACAACTGTTGATGATTGTCATTTTTGGGATATAAGTGACTTCTTGATTTTGAGTTTCCAATTTAATCAAAAAACGTTCCTCTTTATACCCTGAAATCATCAAATCAAATAACAATTCTGGGAAATATATTCTTGACCGAAATGCCATGATTTTTTCATTCTCTTTTTCTTTTGATACTGCATTTAATCCGGAGCGTTGTAAAAATGTTAATACTGAATGAGCCATTTCATTAAATTCTTCAACATGAAAATCTTTACAATCAAAATCTAAATCTTCAGAAAACCGATCGATTCCTTTAACAAGTCGTAAATTTGTTCCTCCAATAAAAGTGATTTTTTTAACAAATTTTGAAGTAGATAGAAAATCTAGGATCATCAGTTGAATATATTCTTTTACAATATATTTTTGATGGGCAGGATTATCCTTTATTTGAGGAGGATAATAATTGAGAATTTGTTCCAGATTTAGCATAAATTATAAGTTTTAAGAAGTATTTCTAATCTTTTTCTAAGGATTTTTGAATTAAATTTTTCAGTAAAATCAAGTAACTGTTCCACATTCACATCTTCATGCATAAATTCTTCATCAAAACGTAATTCACGAATATCTTGTTCAGAGTTATAGATTGGAAAAAGGTACAATAAATCTAAAATTGCCTTTTCAGGAGTAGCAATAATCAAACTATGTTTATTTAAAAATGTTTTTTTTTCATATCCAAACATCAATTCCGGCAAGATTTGTTGATAGGAAAATGTTCCGAACTGATTTTCAAAGTTTGCTTTTTTCAATGAACTTACAGCAGTAGTATGAATAACAGCTTCTGGGATAATCCCATTAAAGGACAATGCTGAATGTAAACTAACATACGATGGGGCATAAATCTTGTTGGAAACAAACAGTTGAAAATTGGGTGTTTTTATATATTCTGGAAAACTATACCATGAGTTTCTCAACTTTACGAGCCTATTTTGTTTTGTCCATCGTGTAAGATTGTTCTTGTCAAAACCAGGTTCCCATGCATAAACTTGATTGATATTAAAACATATCAAGTCATAAAATTGATCTCTTAACTTCCAAAAATTCATTTTTAATTCTAATTTTCCGCAAATATACATAAAAAAAGAATTAAAACAATGTTTTTGTGATTTTTTTTCAAATAATAAATTGAAAAATTAGCTAATTAGCCATTAGCCCTTCGCCTTTAGCCCTTTGCCTTTTGCCTCAATAGAACACCGATGACACAGATGGGACAGATTTACACAGATTTATTTGATGAAAAAACAGGTTTTTTTAAATGTTTTAAATATTGGGATTAGAGTTTTATGGACAATGAATTATGTTTGTATTTGAATTATAATAGCAATAAGGGTAAACAATGGTTGAATCTTCAGGATCAATCCAGCTTACTAATTGTATTTTGTACTCTTTTTTTTCAATATCAAAATATATCTGAAGGACTTCAAAACAGGTCCCTTGAAAACAATCAATTTTAAAAGGTAATTTGGATGAATGATTTTTTGTTTTGGTATTCAAATCAATGAAAATGAAACTTTCTTGAGAATCAAAAATAAATAAACAATTTTGTTCTTTTACAAATTCTATTCCATAGATATTTTGTAGTTCCAATTTTTTCTCATTACTATTTGTAATAAAACAGGAGTCATTTTGAAGATATAAGTTATAATTATTTTCACTTAATTCCTTATATAGATATGAAAAACTGGTTCTAATTACCAAATAATCTGATTGAATTTGTGTTATCGGAATATTAAAAATTAAACCTATTTCATTGTCGTTTATACGAGAATAATTGAGACTATTCAAATTTTCAGAGACCAACTTTTTATACATAATTTCATGAAATAAACTTTGATCTTCAATGAATAGAGTTGTATCAAAAGGATATTCAATAAAATGTTGATTTTCAATAATAATATTGTTGTTTTTCAAACCATACTCGATCAATTGTAAGATTGGTTTCAATTTAAAAAAGTTATTTGAAAAATAGATAATGATACCTTTCTCATTAAATTTTTTACTAACTACTTCAGAATTTGAACATAGAATTTCCCCATATAATGCAAAATCTGAAAAATTACCATAAGATAATGTGTAAAAGGAATGGTCACAATAATAGTCTTGTTGGTCAAATTGGATATAAATATTTTGCGTTGAATCAATATCTTTTACAAAATTATTGATCAGTTTTAAATAGGTTTCTAAAATATATTTCTCCTTTGATCTTTCATTGCCTGTTTTAATTTGAATTAAAAGGTTTGATTCTTCATAAACATAAACCTTATCCACAAATGCAAAAACCGAACAGTTTCCAAAAATGAAACAGGTTAAAAACAATAATTTAAATTTCATATTATTTTAAAATGTTATATTTTAATAATTTACAGAATTTCACTCTTCACTCTTCACTTTTCACTCTTCACTCTTATCTCTTAACTCTTCACTCTTATCTCTTAACTCTTCACTCATTTCTTCCTCTTCCTCCTCAAAATAAACCTTCTTTTCCGGGCCCTCTTTGCGGTAAAACCAGGCTAACACGATCCCGGTTATTGCCCCGGATAAATGTCCTTCCCAGGAGATGTTCTTTTCAGGAAATAGTTTTGGGAAAAATCCCCAAACAATGCTTCCGTAGAGAAAAATAACGATTAGTGAGAACGACATTAACGATTTTTCTTGTTTAATCAGAGAAATGGTAACCATGAAAAATACCATGGCATAAACTAATCCGCTGGCACCTATGTGATTTCCACCAATTCCGATACTCCAGGTGAGTAATCCGGTCATGAGGTACATCATGAGTATAATCAAAGCAGACTTCCCCTTGAAAAAATAGATGATTCCAAATGATAAAACAAAAAGAGGAATTACATTGGAAAACAGATGCCCCTGATCTCCATGAAGAAAAGGCATCGTACATATCCCATACCATTGCTTCAAATTGCGAGGTTCAACGCCATAATCGTTCCATCTTAATTCAAATACATCGTTCAAATAAAAGGCCAGAATGATGAGTAATGATAAAAGAGCAGACTTCGCTATTGAACGATAAAAATGCTCTTTCTCAATTTGTAAGGGCGTTTCCATATTTTCATGGTTAAATGGTTGTCGCAAAAGTACAAAAAAATGTTATCTTTGCTGTTCAAATTCATGATTATGAATCTACTCTACATTTCTGAAGATTATTTGAACTCAAAAGTGCATCATCAACTTTGTAATGCGTTGATTGATAATGATGAAGATTTGAATATTACCCTATTTTCTGTGAAAAGAGCCGGTGTGAAATTTAAAGATCTAACCGATCTTTATGATACTCAAAAATACACTCCAGTCATTGAAGAACTGAAAGATTCCCATTTTCTATATAAATATTTTTTTCCTTATAAAGTGAACAAAAAATGGGATATGTTGCTCAATGCAGTGGATCTTTCTCAAATCAACCATGTTCATGCGGCCACCCTGTTTTCTGAAGGTGTAATTGCACTAAAGTGTCATATTTATTACGGAATTCCATATTCTGTAGCTATTAGAGGATCAGATATCAACTTCTATTTTCAGAAAATGCCTCATCTTTGGCCATTAGGTCGAGAAATCATCAGACAAGCGAAGAAAGTTGTTTTTATCTCGCCGGCTCAAGAAAAAATGTCTTACTCTTTGACTCAGGTTGATAAAGTGCTTGCTGATCTTCAAAAGAAATCGGTTGTTATCCCTAATGGTATCGATCCATTTTGGTTGAATCATCTTCAATCCACACGTCCTCAAAACCCTAGAAAATTTTTATATGTTGGTCGGTTTGATCAAAATAAAAATGTGGAAACTTTAATTGAAGCATTTTTAAAAGTTCAAAATTTATATGAAGATGCTGAACTTCATTTAGTTGGTGTTGGTGGAGATCGGGAACCTCAGGTGAAAGCATTGGTTGAACAGTTCCCTCAACTGATTTTTTATCATGGGCCTGTTTATGAACCTAGTCAACTGCAACTCTTTTTCGAGAAAGCTGACTTTTTTACAATGATCTCATATTCTGAGACTTTTGGATTGGTATATCTGGAAGCTTTAACTCAGGGATTGCCCATCCTTTACACTAAAAATCAAGGAATTGATGGTACATTCCCGAATCAGGAAGTGGGTGTCCCCGTAGAAGTAGATTCACCGGATAAGGTCGCTGATGGAATGCTCAGATTGATAGAAAATTATCCTCATTTCTGCGATCAGATTGCACAACTAACTTTCACTGAATTTGATTGGAATTCAGTTGCAAAACAATATTTGAAACTCTTTATGAATGATAAAAACCTGCCGGAAGAGCATCCTTTAACAGAGGATTTTCCTTTTGTATCCGTGATTTGCCCGGTTTATAACGAAAAAAACTATATTCGACCTTGTATTGAATCCATTCTTAAATCCGAATATCCTAAAAACAAAATGGAACTCTATTTTGTGGATGGAATGAGTAGTGATGGAACAGATGCGATCATTTTAGAGTATTCAGAACAATATCCATGGATCAAATTGCTTAAAAATCCTAAAAAAACGGTGCCTTATGCCTTAAATATTGGGATCGATAAAGCGATTGGGACTTTAATTATTCGTTTGGATGCCCATGCGTTCTACCCTCAAAACTATTTTTCAGAGTTGGTGAAATGGCAGTTGAAACTCGATGCCGATAATGTGGGCGGTTTATGTCGTACTTTACCCGCTAAAAACACACCGGTAGCCAGAGCTATTGCTGAAGCAGTCTCCTCTAAGTTTGGAATGGGCAACTCCTATTTTAGAGTAGGGGTTTCTCAAATCAGAAAAGTGGATACTGTTCCTTTTGGTTGTTTTAAAAGGGATCTTTTTGCCAGAATAGGCTTCTTTGATACCGATTTAACCAGAAATCAAGACGATGAATTCAATGGCAGAATCATTAAAAATGGGGGCTCAGTATATCTTTTACCTCATGTAGTATCCGATTATTATGCCCGCGATACTATGTCAAAAACAGCTAAAATGTTCTACCAATATGGTTTGTTTAAACCTTTGGTAAACAAAAAGTTAGGTGCTCCGGCAACATTAAGACAATTTGCACCACCACTTTTTGTATTAGGATTGTTTTTTGGACTAATTCTTTCTTTATTAACGCCTTATATTTTAATTCCTTACGCTTTGGTTCTTTTAGGATACCTTTTTACAGCACTCGATTATGGTCGTAAGGCTCGTAATAAATGGAGCGACTGGCGGATCATTTTTATCATGCCCATCACATTTTTTATCATTCATGTCAGCTATGGATTCGGGTATTTGCGTGGAATTCGGAAGGTTTTGTTTTCACAATCTTTTCAAGCTAAAATTAACCGATAAAATATTGAAAATATGAAAAATATTGCAGTTATTTTAGCAGGTGGAACGGGAACCAGAATGGGCGAGGAGATCCCGAAACAGTTCATATCAGTTATGGGAAAACCGATTATCCAATATTCAATGGAAACTTTTGAAAATCATCCGTTAATTGATGAGATGATTGTGGTTCTTCCTAATGAATATGTCGGCAAATTAGATCAATTTGTAGATTTAAATCATTTTTCGAAACTCAAAGCACAACTTTCCGGAGGTTCTGAACGTTATCTATCCACTTTGGCCGCTCTTCGCTATTATAGAGAAGAAAATGATGCCAATATTTTGTTTCACGATGCTGCCAGACCAATGGTTTCTGTAGAAATTATCTCTAATGTCCTCTATGCTTTGAATCAATTCGAAGCAGTTTGTGTTGCGGTTCCGGCGACAGATACGGTTATTGAAACGAATGATAATGGATTTATCAAACATTATCCAAAACGCTCTACTCTAGTGAATGCTCAAACGCCTCAAGCATTTAATATCAAGATCATCAAGCAGGCTTTCTCATTGGCCATGCAGGAAACAGGGTTTTTTACAACCGATGATTGCAGCATTGTACATAAATATCTTCCGGAGATCCCCATTAAAATTGTACCCGGATCCCCCAAAAATCTGAAAATTACCAATCCAATAGACTTGGAATCTATTGTAAATCAAGTAAATAAATAATTTCATGTTCGATCAACAGATTCATTTTAAAATTACTTACTGGTTGCTGATTGCCGCCATGATAACCACTCCCTTCACGATCTTTTTCATGCTTCCTATTGCTATTCTGTTGTTTGTAAACTTTATTGCAGAATGGAATTGGAAAAAAAGATGGGCCAGAATAGGTGAAAATGGAATGACCCGTTTTTTCTGGATCTTTCTATCTGTCTATATGGTGTACGTATTGGGAATGAGTTATACTCAAAATATCTCTTACGGAATGAGCAATCTGGAGAATAAAATCTGGTTTTTGATTGCTCCGTTTTTAATTTTTATGATGAGTCAGGAAAATTTTACCTGGAAATTAAGAAATCGATTGATTTTCATCTTTATCATTTCAACTTTTGCTGTTTCTCTGATCAACATGGGGATTTCGCTGATAGAATATTTAGAATTTAAGAATCCCTTCCTTTTTTTCTACGAAAAAGCTTCCCATATCCCTTATGAAAATCCCATGCATCCTACCTATCTTTCTATGTATATCACTTTTGCATTTATTGCAGCTTTATACTATATCTATTTTGCTCCCTATGATCTTAAGAAATGGAAGAAAATTGTTTTAGGTACCTCTTTGCCCTTTTTATTTATTTTCAACTATTTGTTACAATCTAAAGCCGGATTAATTGTATTTTTCGTGATGGTACTGATCAGCACTTTATATCTCATGAACAGAATTAAAGTACAGTTGATTAAAAGTGTCCTCTTTGTGTTGTTATTATGTTCATTTGTTTTTGTAACATTACGTTATGGGTCAGAGACAATGAATCGGATGGCCGCGGCTGTAAGAGATATATCAACTAAAAAAAGTAATGACGATGGAGTCTGGCGTGAATCTGAAAGTGCCTCACAACGTTTAGTGGTCTGGAGAATTGCAGCAGAGCAATCTCTTAAAAATTTACCTTTTGGGGTAGGTACAGGAGATGCAAAAGACACGATGGTGAATCAGTACAAAGTGCAAGGTTATCATAAGTTGTATCATGACCAATTGAACCCCCATAATCAATATCTCCACACCTTTCTCGCATTAGGTTTATTAGGGTTAGCGGCTTTAATAAACTATTTTGCATTTCCTTTTTTCAAGTCATGGAAAGAAAAAAAATTGCTTTATTTAGCTTTTATGTGTATTGTAATGCCCAATTTACTCACAGAATCAATGCTGGAACGAGGTGCCGGAGCAAACTTTATTGCACTGATCATGTGCATCTTAGCGTATGACGCTTTTTCTACAGACGAAAGAAAAAGGACGAAAGACTAAAGACGAAGGACGAAGGACTACAGACTATCGACCAAAAAACTTCCATTTTTTTTCTTAAATACGATTCCCCGTATTATTTTTTTGTTTAATATTGCACTATAATTTTGAGAACTAAAACTTTAAACAAAGAGAAATACCCATTTATAAAAAACCCAAAAATGAAAAATCTAAAACTTGTTCTTTCTATTTTTTTCATGATTATTTTTGCTATATCAAATGCACAAAACCCATCCATTGAATGGCAAAAGTGTATTGGTGGTTCTGATGATGATTATGCAACATCAATTATTCAAACATCGGATGGAGGCTACATTACGGTTGGAACAGCTACCTCAAATGATTTTGATTTAATAGAAAATCAGGGTGGAGCTACTCTTTTCGTTGTTAAACTATCTAATGGAGGAGCTATTGAATGGAAAAAATGTATTGATGGAACAGGAAATGTTTTATCACCCAAAATTATTCAAAATAATAAAGGTGGCTACACTGTTTCAGCACTCAAAGTAAGTTCCATAATAGATTTTAATGCGTATGTTCTTGAATTAGATAGTATTGGAAATGTTATATGGCAAAACATCTATGGTGGCTCAGATTTTGATAAACTGAATTCTATGATTCAAACTCCGGATGGAGGGTATCTGTTTGTTGGAAATACTTCTTCAAATGATGGGGATTTGCAAAATCTAAATTTTTTTCCATATAATATTGGGTGGATTGTTAAAATTGATAGTATAGGAAACATTGAATGGCAGAAACTAATTGGTGGAAGCGAATATGATGAATTGTTTAGCGTTTCTCTTACTTCAGATAATGGTTTTATTGTTGCAGGATCTTCAACCTCAACTGATGGAGATGTACAAGGGAATATTTGGTGGGAGTGTGCCTGGATAACCAAACTTACCAGTTATGGTATAATTCAATGGCATAAATGTATTGGAATAGATAACTTTAATGAAGCAAAAGACATAAAGCAATGTTCTGATGGTGGTTATATTGTTGCTTGTGATAAAAACCACGAGTATGAAGATTGGAGAGATGGATTTATTGTCAAATTATCTTCTACGGGAACTATTGAATGGCAAACAGAGGTAGGAGGGGATAGACATGACTATCTTACATCTATTTTTGAGACTCCGGATGGTGGGTATATTGTTGGTGGTATAACGGCATCATATGGGGGGGATATTCCATTACCTTCTTATGGATTTGAAGATTGTTGGATTGTAAAACTTTCAAGTAGTGGAAATATTGAGTGGCAAAGACGTTTTGGTGGTAATGATTCTGATATTTTATACTCCCTCATTCCAACGAATGATAATGGATTTATATTTGCAGGTAGCACAGAGTCAAGATCAAATGATGTTATTGGTTTTCATACAACTGGATCATATCCATTTTACACTGATATGTGGATTGTAAAATTATCCCCAAATGTTTTTGTTGATCAATACAATGTTGAAGAAACAATGAATATCTTTCCAAATCCTACCTCAAATATTATTAATATCCAAACAGAAACAAAATATTTTGGAGAAACTTACCAAATCATATCCATTTTAGGACAAGTGGTTGCAAAAGGAACCATCAATTCTGAAAATATAAAAATTGATGTAAGTGGTTTAGGAAAAGGTGTCTATATTTTAGAAATTGGAAACATCAAAACAACCAGACAAAAGTTTATCAAGAATTAACTTCTTAAACCATCGACTATTGACCATCGACCATCGACTATCGACCATCGACTAAATTAATCCTGAATATATCTAACAGCTTTAACCACCCAGCTTCTGGGTACAAAAAGAATTAACTTGGTTAATAGCTTGTTTGTAAACCCCGGAATAGCAACTGTTTTCCCCTTCATCATCGCTTTATAACCAAACTCCGCAACAGGCATGGAGGATACTACTTTTTGTTTTTTGAAAAGTCCGCTCTCTTCTAATGCAGCGGCTTTTTCAAATCCGGTATCTGTTGGGCCTGGACATAAAGTGGTCACCGTGATTCCGTTGGCAGCAAACTCATTGGCTATCGCTTCTGAAAAACTTAAAACATAAGCTTTAGTTGCATAATAGATGGCCATTTTGGGTCCGGGAAGGAAAGCGGCAACTGATGCAACATTCAAAATGCGCCCCGATCCATTTGAAATCATATCTTGTGCATATAACTTGGTGAGCTGTGTCAAAGCAACAATATTAAGTGAGATCATCTCATATTCTTTAAACCAGTCTGTCTCAGCAAAAAAACCAAAATCACCAAACCCGGCGTTATTGATGAGGATGTCTATCGAAATTCCTTGCTGTTTCGTTTGATTATAAACCTCCTGTGCCGCATCTTTTCTGGATAGATCTTGTTCAATGACAACAACTTCTATATGATAATTAGATTCAAATTCGTTTTTAATTTCAAGCAATTTTTGTTTATTTCTGGCTACTAAAACGAGATCACCTCCTAATTTGGCGTGTATTTTGGCAAGGTCAAGTCCGATTCCACTTGATGCACCTGTGATTAATGCTGTATTGTTCATTTTTTTATGTATTCGTGATTTAAAGCCATTAAACGAAGGAAAATGATTTTTATTGTGCTCAAATTCAATTTTTTAGCGTATCTTTGCAGTCAATTTTAAATTCCATTAGAACATTGAAAACATTCTCAGAATTAGGTATTTACGATTATTTTGTAAAAGCCTTAAACGAAAATAATATTATTAATCCTACTGAAATTCAATTTAAAGCGATCCCGTTTTTGTTGAATGAAGGAAAAGATTTTATCGGACAGGCTCAAACCGGAACAGGAAAAACGGCTGCTTATGGATTGCCTATACTTCAAAAAATTGATGTTAAAAACACCCAGCCTCAGGCATTGATCCTTTCTCCTACCAGAGAATTAGGGCAACAAATTGCGAAACATCTTTTTAAATTTACCAAATTTGTACCTTCCAAAATTTTCGTGGAATCCCTCTGTGGGGGTGCCAAAATAGATCTTCAAATCGCATCTTTGAGAAGACCCACACATGTTATTGTGGCAACTCCCGGTAGATTAGTCGATTTATTAGAACGTAAAGCGATTTCACTCACCAATATCAAAACAATTGTATTGGATGAAGCGGATGAAATGTTGAGTATGGGTTTTAAAAAAGATCTTGATACTATTTTAAGTGCTACCAGGGGACAACGCTATACATGGTTGTTTTCTGCCACTATGCCTAAGGAACTAAAAGAGATTATAACAGGTTATATGTCTCCTAATGCGATGAAAATCCAAATTAATAAAGATGATGTGATCAATAGAAATATTGAACATAAATTTGTGATGTGCAGAAGAGAGGAGAAAAATGAGTTTTTAATCCATTTTTTGAGATCTCAACTTGAAGAGAGGGGTGTGATCTTCTGCAGAACAAAAGCAGGTGCTCAGGCTGTAGCTGAATTACTAGAAAAGCAAGAGTTTAATGTTGCTGCCCTTCAAGGGGATATGATTCAAAAAGAGCGCGATAAAGTGATGAGAGCATTCAAAAGTAAGAAATTACAACTACTTGTTGCTACTGATCTTGCTGCCAGAGGTATTGATGTGGCTGATCTTTCATGGGTCATCCATTATGATCTTCCTGAAAAAACCGAATACTTTACTCATCGTAGTGGTAGAACGGCACGAGCCGGTAAAAAAGGTTTCTCTTTATGTATGATCACAACCGGCGACAAAGACGCTTTAAGAGCAATTGAAAGAGAATTACAAATCACTTTTAGAGAGTATAATCCCTATAAATAAAATAGATTATGAGTGAATTTGTGAGCAATGATCCTTTACATGGAATCACTTTAAAATATATGTTGGAATATCTTGTCGAATTTTACGGCTGGGAAGAGATGTCGCGTAGAATAAGAATTAATTGTTTTGCTAAAGATCCCTCTCTCAATTCCAGTTTGAAATTTTTGAGAAAAACCCCATGGGCCAGAAATAAAGTGGAAATCCTATACTTGCATACAATTAAGGAAAATCCTAACTTCACCCCAATAACTGCTTCCCGTTAATTATGAAATTTAGTCAATACCGATTTGTTCCTGAATTGGAAAACAATTTAGAAACTGCAGGTTTTAAAAAACCTACTGATATACAATTCAAAGCGATTACGCCCATCCTAAAAAAGGAGGATGTGCTCGCTATTGCTCAAACCGGTACCGGAAAAACAGCCGCTTTTGCAATCCCCGTTATTCAACTTTTAGCAACCAATGCTAAAAGATTACAACCCGGTGAAGTGAGATGTCTGGTTATGGTTCCAACTCACGAACTAGCCATTCAAGTTGCTGATGTTTTTCGGCAGTTTGTGAAAGGTTTGGAGCTTCAAGTTTTAGGGCTCTTTGGAGGAACCGAACAGGATCCGCAAATTGAACAATTGAAAAAGGGAGTTGAAATTGTGGTGGCTACCCCAGGTAGATTGTTTGACCTTGAGTCTCAAAAAATACTTAATTTACAACAAGTTGAAATTCTGGTTCTTGATGAAGCAGATCGCATGCTGGAATTTGGTTTTCTGAAAGATATGCGTCATCTGGTTCAAAAATTGCCAAGATTTCGCCAAACCCTCTTCTTTTCCGCTACCATCAATGAAAATATTAAAGATTTAGCTTACGGTTTAGTGAGACATGCTGTCCGCATTCAAATCTCTCCTAAAGATAAAGTCTCTAAGAATATCGACCATTTTGTTTCCTATATCGAGATGGATCATAAACGGTTTTTCCTCGAAAGTTTTATTTTGAAAAATCCTGATGCCAAGATTCTAGTATTTGTTCGCACTAAAGTGAGGGCAGAACGTGTCTTAAACGCTATGGAAAGAGTTGAAATTAAAACAGAAACAATCCATGGAGATAAAGAACAAGAGGTTAGAACAGCCGTGATGGATCGGTTTAAATGTGGAACGAACAAAGTACTGATTGCCACTGATGTATCTGCCAGAGGGGTAGATATCCCCAATGTGGACTTTGTGATCAACTATGATCTTCCCGACATCCCTGAAAACTATGTACATAGAGTGGGTAGAACCGGACGGGGTGTGAATAGAGGAACGGCGATAACTTTCTGTAGTGAAGAAGAAAAAGAGATTTTAAAGGAGATCGAAACTTTCTTGCAAAAACCGATCACCATTTTAGATATTGAGAAGAAAGACTATAAATTGACCGTTGATCTTACTATGGATTCAACTAAAGATTGGAGAACTTTATTGAAAGAGCAGGAAAAACTGGAACTAACCTTAAAAAGGAAACCCAATAAAAAGAAAAAGTAGCCGATAGGGCTACTTTCTCATTCTTATGCAAAAATGCTTACTATAAGCATTACCAATGCAACAATATAAGCTATCATATTTTTAAATAATTGTGGATTTAACTTCAAAAGCCGGTGGGTTGTCCATAGTGCGTTTTACTTTACATAATTCAGCTACATGAATCAACGCAGGAACATATCTTTCCGGAAAACTTTGTGGTACTTGAATGTCAATGGTGATATCGGTTGGTAAGCCACTTTCAGGATCAAACTGCATGTTTTGAATCAATTTGATACCATCGGTTGATAACCCTCTGTTGTCACAAAACCCTTTGATATAAATACCTGCACAGGTTCCTAAAGCGGCCAGAAATAGTTCAAATGGAGTAGGAGCAGTGTTGGTACCGCCTCCTTCAACTGGTTGATCCGTTTTAATAATATGTCCGTTTAAATGTGCTGTGATCACTTTGTTCCCATCAAATGTAATTTCCATGATTTTTTGTTTTTAAATTTTGTTTTTGTTTGGTTATTTTGTATTGCAAAAGTAACACAAAAAACAGAACCCTCCCAATAATATTTTTGAATAAGTCCTATATAGGGAGTCAATATCAGTGTAATCCTATACAATACCTTTTGCCCTAATAAAACACAGATGACACAGATGAAACAGATTTACACAGATTTATTTTGGTTCACAAAGTTTCTCAAAGTAAA
>DAONEU010000005.1:17388-20495 GCA_035403245.1 Bacteroidales bacterium
CAAAGTAAATGAATTTATTTCTTTGTGAAACTTCTTTTTAACTTAGTGTAACTTAGTGCTCCTAAAATGCCATTAATGCAGGAATGGATTCTTACTTATTAATCTTACTTTTTAGCTTTTCACCTTGGATTTATATGTTCACAATTTAATTTTTCTCAGAATCTAAAAGTATTATTTTTTTACTTGTAATTAAATGATTTTTATCAAATAATTTCAAGATGTAAAGTCCTGATGACAAATTATTTCTATACAATGTTATCGATTGTTCGCTGATATCATTTATTTCGAGTACCTTCTTGCCTATAGAGTTAAATAAAATAATTCTGCCATTTTCGATGGGTTGTTCATAACATATTGTTGTTTGTGATATAAATGGATTTGGATAAATGGTTACACCATCGAAACCGGATTGAGTAAAATCTTCAATATTTGAATTAATAGCTGTTTCCATTTCAAAAATAAAGCCGGCTAATCCGAAAGGGTATTTATTCAAATTTCCTCCTACCCAGCTAGAACCATCCGGAAGAATTTTTGTGCAAAGTGCATAATTTTCACCATCAAAGTCTCCTGGAAATTGATTAGTACTTAATAAGTTTCCTAAAGAATCTAACACAAGGATTAATGCTTTTTTATTACTTGAATTTTCTGTTTCATATCCACTAACCGTAACCTGTCCTCTGTAATTATCAAACGAAATATCTGTTGGAAAATCATCTAAGTTTGAAGTGCCATTATATTCAAATTGCCAACTTTGTTGTCCATCAATAACTGATAATTTTCTAATCAAAATATTATTATTAGAATGACTAATCATATAAATATAATTCTTATGAATATCTACAACTCCTTTGATGGCTTGCGAATTAGGAATTGTATATTTTCTTGTCCAAATGGTGTCACTGGTGAGAGTATTAAAAATTCCAAAGGATTCATTGTTTGCAAAATTTTTACCTGTCAAAAAAACAAGATTTGTATCAATTTTTAGAACATAATTTATTACATTTAAAGGTGCAGGAATATTATTTGAGTGAGTCATCGTTAAAGTGGTTTTGTCTATCGCTTGAAAATTCCAGTTTGAATACGAATCTCCAAAAATGAATATTCTACTACTGTCTTGATTCACACAAATTTTTGTTCGTGCAATTAAATAGGGGTTGGTAAAATAGGTGTTGATATCCGGTGAAATTGAATTACTCGTAATCTTTCTAAAGTGAATTTGATTTAACTCAGACAAAAAATGTGTAGGATCTTGATAAAAAAGAAAAACACAATCATTATCTGCATATAGTTCTAAAAGTTTTGAACCATTTGATCCAATTAAAAAAGTTCTTTTTGAAATTTGATTTCCTAAACTATCTAATTGGTATAAGAATACACTATCTTTGTAAGAAAAATAATATGGATATAAGTTAGATTCAAAATTTGAATAGGCAGATATAAAAATATTTCCATTCGGAGATATAGCAACATTGCTTCCAAAAAGATAATAGTTTTCAGTGAATTTTTTATTCCAAATTAGATTTTTATGAATATCGTAAAGTTCTACATATACAAATCGACCAACCTGTTTTAGCACTATTGTTTTATCTAATTTGTAATCAATAATATCTAAGATTTTAGACGGAAACTGGTAGTTGCCTCCAATGTATTTTTTAATTAATGTTAAGCCGGTGTTTCCATCAATTTTAACAAAAGTAGAGGTACTCTTTTTGAAAAAGTTTTTTCTAGTAGTTTGAAGTTCTCCGAAGCAATAAGGGGTGTTGTTCAAAACAAAAACAAATAATCCTTCACTTTTTTCGTCAAATCTAAGGGAATCTTCAGTTATGGTAGCTTCATAAATGGGGTTTCCGGTACTACCATCCAACTTCAAAATGCCCCAATTATCCACAGCATAAAATCCAGTCAAAAATAGATCTCCATGATTGTCAATGTCAATAGAATTTGCGGCATTACTATTTCCATAATAACTGAGTGGTGTTCCTACACCCGTGAAAACATAAGTGGAATTCCATTCAACTAAACCAGAAATTTTATCAATTTTTGTGGTCCAATATGCACCATATAGACGATTATTCCAGGTTACATAAAGTTTGCCATTTTGATCAACCATTTTACCATAATTAATATCTTGAGATAACCCGTTTGCAACCCATAGTAAATCCCCAGTAACTTGATTCAAATGAACCACTTTACCTTTTTGGTAGTATGTTTCTTTTATTCCCAACAAAAACAAACTATCGTTTGAATCAATGTATATTTTTGAGAAATCTAAAATATCAGCCGATGGATATTGTACACGCCAAACGACACTGTCTAAATTATTATGATCAATTTTGAAAATAGTATCTGTGCATGTGAAATAAATGTTTTTTTCATGATCAATTCCAAATCCATATAATCTATCAATATATAATGGAGTATTTATTGCGTGAGTTGATATACTATCACCTGTGTTTTTATTAATAAATGCGAACTTCCTTATGTAGTTACTATAGACAGAAGGAGTAGTATACACATGCATATAAGCAATAAGAAATTTAGTACTGTCATAATCAACGATATGATCCGGTGTTTGATCATAATTGGTTACATAGGGCTTTTTCCAAACAATAGTCCCGGTTGATGCATCTACCTTCCATATCTCCCTACGTGGATTAGTATATGTTGCAATTCTACAAATTCCATATACATAATTATCCGAATACATTATTTTTTCTATCGATATATTAGCGTCCTGATATGTGACAGTTGTATCAAAAGTAATGGTTGACCATACAACATTTCCTAATGTATCCATTTTCATGATATAGGGCATGAATTTTCTTTTTTCAAAAGTATTTCCTGCAACATACATACAATCATCTCCTTTACAGCAATCCATTATAGTTCCATCCTCTTTTTGTTCTCTATCAGAGAAATAATAAGTTGAATTTTGAGCATTTGTTGTTAATTGGATATAAAATACCCATATTAAAAGTGATAATAAAATTTTAATTTTCTGAATCATTTTCTTATTTTTTAAAACTAAAATTGTAATTCTATTAATGAATTTCTCCTTTTTTTTAATATTAATCTGCAAATATAATTAGTTTTTGGATATGAATTGA
>DAONEU010000005.1:20595-43145 GCA_035403245.1 Bacteroidales bacterium
CTCCTTTTTTTTAATATTAATCTGCAAATATAATTAGTTTTTGGATATGAATTGAATTTTTTATTTTTTAAATTCATTATAGCTACCTTTAGAATATCATATATATCCTCCTTCGTCCTTTGTCCCTCTAACCAATCCTGATCTTAGAGTGTCCATTTCCGCTCGGAACAACTTCAATGTGGGTGGCAATCCGTTCTTTGAGTTCAGCTAAGTGAGAGATCACTCCTATGATCTTCCCTTCACTTTGTAAATTGGATAATGCATTTAATGCAACATCCAGATAATCAGAGTCTAATGTTCCAAATCCTTCATCAATGAACATGGTGTCAATGCTCATGTTTTTACTCGCCATGTTGGCTAATCCTAGGGCAAGCGATAACGACACAATAAACTTTTCACCTCCTGAAAGATTCTGTGCAGTGCGCTCTTCATTGTTTTGAAATTGATCAATAACCGATAACTCAAAAGGATTGGTGGCATCATTGCATCGCTTGAGGATGTAGCGGTCAGACATCTTTTGCAATTGCTTATTCGAGATCCCTATAAGATGTTCAAAGGTTAAGGCCTGAGCAAAATTGCGGTACTTTTTACCGTCAGCAGAACCAATTAAATCGTTTAATTTTGCCCACTTGTTACAAATCAGTTGCTGTTGCTCCTTCTCTTTTAACTTTTTGCCACTTTTTTTCAGATTTTCCTCATTGGATTGTAAAAGCTGACTGTATCCGCCAACTTTATGGGATAATTCGTTGATGAGGTTTCTCTTTTCCTCCTGTTCCAAATTCAGTTCATCTTTGCTTTTTGTGGTAATTTCTAACTGTTTTTTTTCTGAATATTCTTTCGATTTTTCTTCAATAACCGCTTGGTATTTAGCTATTTCCAGCTTATTGTCGGCTAGATTTTTTTCAGATTGAACTTTTTGATTTTCAAAGTTTTCCAACTCTTTTTTCATACGGGCTTCCTCTTCATCAACTAATTTATTTCCAAATAGTTGTGCTCTATCCAATTGTAAATCATGCAATTCTGATTCTATGATTTGTTTTTCTCCTGTTTTTTGTTGTATTTGAGTATGGATTTCCTCTAATTTGCTGTTATATAAGGTGATATTGTTTTTATATTCTACTATTTTTTGCTGAAGTTCGTTACACGCTTCGACGTTTGAGTTCCATAGTTCCAAACATTGTTTTAATTCAGCTATTGTTGTCACCCCATATTTTTGAATTTTTGTTAAATGAACTTGCTGATTTATCTGATGTTTTTCTTCCTGACCTTGCACCATAGTTTTCTTGGTAACTAACTCTTGTTCAGTTATTTTTAAGGATGTTTCTGCTGCGTTTTTAGCTTTTTCGAGAGTTTCCTTATCTCTTTGCAAATTGGGAATCTCCACATCCCTCACTATTTTCAAAGATTTTTCCAACTCTAACCCAATGTTTATCGTTTTAGTTAGCTCATCTAACTCTTTTTGTTTTTTGATCTGTAGTTCTTCTAAAAAAGAACTATTGATTTCATTGGTCTGTAAAAGAGTTGGAATCATTTTTTGTAGCTCTGAATTAAACTTAGTTTGTTTCAGAATATTTTCTTCTAATACCTGTTCCTCTTTTTGTAAATTTGAACTATAATTGGCTTTATCAGAGCTTAATTGTGTTATTTTTTTCTCAATACACTGAATCTGTGTAGTGAGTTCTTTGCTTTTTGATTTGAGGGCATGTAATTCCTGTTCTTTTTCTCCCATTAAAGGAATATTTCCTACAGCATAAGGGTGTTCCGTTGCTCCACAAAGAGGACAAGGTACTCCATCCCGAAGTTCTTTGCGATGTTCCTCCAATAATTGAATTTTCTGAGCTAATTTGATGTTTTCTTCTAATAATTGAATTTTTTCTTCAATATGAATCGATTCTTTTTTTATATCAATATGCTTTTGAAGTAGTTCCTTTTCTTCTTTTTCCGATTCTACTAAGGCTTTTTTGATCTTAGAAATTTCAATTTGATGGAAATGAACATTTTTATCAACTTCCAAAAGAGTATCTATTATGTTTTTTGATCCAATAATCTGCTCTTTTTCAGATTGGTAAGAAATAATTTCTTTGTTTCCAAGTACTTTTTGAAGATCACTTTTTTTAGACTCCAATTCTTTATTTTTCGTGATCCATTCCTGATTTTTATTTATAAATAATTGATTTGATTTTTCGTATTCCGTTTTTTTAATTGATAGTGTGTTTTGAATATCTAAAAGTTCCTTTTTCAAAAGGTTGAGCTCTTTGTTTTTGTTTTCAATCACTCCATTTTCGCTTTGAATAGCTTCAAATTGGGAGATCAGTTCTTCAAAAAGGGTGTTTTTTTGAGCCCATTCCTTTTTTTCGGCCAGAATTTGTTCCGCTTTATTTAAATTTTCATTTTCTTTTTGGATATTTTGGGAAATATTGGTTTTGTGAACCTCATATGAACTCAAGAATTCTAAAATAGTCTGAAGTAATGGTCGTTTTAATGCAATTTTTGTATCTAAATCGCGAACTGTTTTAAATATTGGCAACTGTTCACCCCATACATTTTTTGCAGTATGCAAAACGATTTCAGCTTGTTCAAAATGAGATTGAAGTTGTTTGGTATTCTCTTCTAAAGCAGGAAGTTTCTTTTGAGTTTCCAGAATTTGTATTTGAAGAGTTTCAATATCCTGAAGCCATTTTAGAGCAATAGCTATTTCTTGAAACTCTTTCTCATAAGTTTTCTTTTGTTGCTCAATATTGATGATCTCTTTCTCATAATTACTGATCTCTTCTTCAGAAAGAATCTGAATTTGCCCTAGTTCAAGAACGATTTTTTCCAGTTTCTCTTTCTCTTCTCTATTTTTTTCAAACACTTTTTGAGATACTTGTCCATAAATTTCGGTTCCCGTGATTTGCTCTAACAATTCCCCTTTTTCATTCTGTTTAGCTTGCAAAAAGGCTGCAAAACTTCCTTGCGCCAGCAAAATCACCTTAGTGAATTGTTCGAAAGTGAGTCCTAATATTTCAATTATTTTTTCATTGACAGTTTTTTCATCTTCGTTTTTCCGTTCCCCTTTGATAGAGATTTTATCAGCTACTATCTGATCATTTTCATCAGCAATCACCCGTTCGATCTGTTTCAGTGTTCCGGTTCTGGCACGTTCCTGTTTCCAGGAGGATTTCCATTTTTTCCCTGCAACTTCAAAAACGATCTCGGCATAGCAATCTTTTTCCCCACGGGTCATCACCGCATTTTCAGCTCCGGTGATGTCAACTCGTGGTGTCTTCCCGTAAAGGGCTAAAGAGATGGCATCCAGAATAGAACTTTTCCCGGAGCCCGTTTTACCGGTGATGGCAAAAAGTCCTTCATTTGTAAAAATGGGATCAGTAAAGTCGATCTCATTTTCACCCGATAGAGAATTGATATTTTTAAATTTTAAGCGTACTATTTTCATAACTTATTAATCTGTAATAGATAGACTGCTGATAATCTCTTGATATGATCCTTTTAGTTCCTCTTGTGAAACTTCAGAAATGCCGTTTTTCTCCAATAATGTATCAAAAACTTTAAAAACATCCAGTTCATTGAGGGATGCAGTTGTATCCTCTAATGTTAAACTTTCATTTAAATATAATCGGTTTTGAAGTTTGAGAATCTCAATATTTGAATCAGCAGTGAGTTCATAGGCCCACGACGTAAAATCGGGGAAAACATCATCTCCCTGATAGATGATCTCTATCCACACAGAATCCCCGGTTTCTTTGAGTTCTGTAATACGTTTTGAAATATAATTTTTATCCCCAACAATAGATTCCAGCTTTTGAAAAACTGGGATCTCTTTAGTTTCAATGTTCATTTGATCTTCAAAATCAATGACATAGACCACTTTTTTCTGATTGGCTTCTCCAAATCCCATGGGGATCGGGGAGCCGCTATAGCGGATATGGTGTTTCATTTTTGAAGCAATATGGTAGTGCCCAAGAGCTACATAATCGAAGGTTTTCGGAAAAATATCGATTCCGATTGCTTCAATATTTCCGATATAGGTTTCCCGCACGCCATCATCTGCATCTCTTTTTCCACCGCTTACGGAGAGATGACCTGTGACTACAATAGGGATTTTTCTTCCTAATGTTTCTCTTTTCTTTTCTGCTATTGCGGCGATTTCTTCATAATGTTTTTGAATATTTTCATTGATTCGCTTCGAACGATCTGCGTAGGTTTCCCCTTCAGCAAAACGACTGATATCTCTTTCCCGTAAGAAAGGAACAGCACAAACAATTAAAGCAGGCTCATTTTGTGCATCTCTCACTACAACAATCTCATCTTCTATATGTGTGCCAACATTTCCAATAACGGTAACATTCAATGCCGACAGAATCTCTTTGGGCGCATTTAGAAAGCTAGGGGAGTCGTGGTTTCCGCCAACAATGATCACCTGTTTACAGCCAGAATTGCGCACTTGAACCAGAAAATCATAATAGATTTTTTGAGATGAACTACTGGGAGAAGCTGTATCAAAAACATCACCGGCAATGAGTAAAAGATTGATTTTTTCCTCATGAATGGTTTTTAAAAGCCACTCCAAAAATGCCTTATGTTCCTCCTGCCGCTCTTTTTTAGAATATAATGTTCGTCCTAAGTGCCAGTCTGATGTGTGTAATAGTTTCATATTTAATATGTTGCATCATTTTTTCGAGATCATTTAGGTTTGATCAAATTACATGTTATTTCAATCAAACCTAATGTGCAAAGATAGTGAATAATGAATAATGAATAATGTGGCCTTTGTCCTTCGTCCTTTGTCTTTATTCTTCGTAATAGTAGGAGTAATCAATTCCTTTCATGAACATTTCACGGTCGTTGATTTGGGATGTAAGTGCATCTAAAAGAAGCGATTTTAGAATTTGATCATTTATTGGACTTAATACCATCGCTTTCATATAATCATTTTTGCTGATTTTACTCCAATCGATACATTTTTTTATGTTTTTTTTGAGTATTAAATCTAGCCATATCCTTGTAGTTCTTCCATTTCCTTCCATAAATGGATGAGCAATGTTCATTTCAATGTATTTGTTAATAATCTCATCAAAGTTTCTTTCCGGCATCATTTCAATTTTTTCCAATGTTTGACTTAAATATTGGACATTTGCAAACTGAAATCCTCCTTTAGAGATGTTCATTTGTCTTATTTGTCCGGCAAAATGATATAACCCTCCAAATAAATAGGCGTGAATTTGTTGCAATCCTTTGATCGTACCAATTTCTATGTTTTCGATAAACGAACTTTCAAAAAGAGCGTACGCTTTAGTTTTGCTTTTTCCATCAATGGTTTCGTCACTATAGGTAAACCATTCGATAAACCGGTTTGCTTTTATACCGGGGAACTGTTTGCCTAATTTAATAATGCCTTCATAATCAAGCATGTCAGTTAAATAGCGTTTCCCATCTTTAGCCATTAATTTCAGTTGGGTAGTATCACTAACCAACTCATTTTCCTCTTTTTTAAGTTTTGCTTTTAAATACTTCCAATAGTTGCGAACCTTGGAATACTCATCCTGATTGGTGAGAACTGCAATAATATCTAATACTGAAAACCACCATTTAGAATGCTCATCATCCCAAACAGCCCGAACCTCGCGGTCATCAAAGAATCGGATTGAAATTTTAGTGTTGCTCATTTTGTATTTGATAATCAGGTAGATATATTAGTTGTTTATGCTTATTTTTCTGCAAATATAACGATTTTTTTGAAACGAATGACAAATAAATGAATAATGAATAATGAATAATGTGGTCCTTTGTCCTAATAGCACACTGATGACACAGATTAAACAGATTTTCACAGATTTATTTGTCACAATTAGTTTCTCAAAGTAAACGAAGTCTTACATAGTGAACTTTCTTTTAACTTTGAGTGACTTGGTGCTCCTATAAGAATACCGCGAATGCGTGAATAATTATTTTTGTCCGTAGTCTGTGGTCCGTAGTCCGTAGTCTAGCAAACCTCCTCAACTATCGATTCCTCCAACCTCTCAAACGAAACCTCATACCCCGCTTCCTGTAAGGAGGTGACAAACTCTTTGTGGGATCGCCCCTGGCGATAGTCGGGCTCCTTAGCCGGATGACTAATATACCTGGAAATAGTGTCTATATTTTCGGAGATGTTGAGCACAGCATGATAAAACATCTTCTGAGTGGTGCGGTAGATCGAGGATCCTAAGATTTTTTTCTCGTAGATAGCGATATCAGAGATCCCTTTCTGATTTAGCCCTCTTACCCCTTGTTTTTCCAATGCTGAAATAATGCCATTATTGACCCTTGCAAAATAGGGCTTCGGATTCTGTAAAGTGGGAACCCGGAAAGCCACCGATATGACGAGCATTTTGTTGGTTAAAATCACCGTTTCCCCTCCCGATGGTCGCTTGTAAACAGGGATCTGATCCTTCACTACAGAATCCACAATAAGCGAAGTTTCAGGATGATTGCTCTGCCCCAACACCAAACAGGTTTGTTCGGGTCTCCATACCTTTACAGTGAAATCATCCTGACGCTCCATGATGTCGAAGTCGGGTAGATCGTAGCTTTTAACAGTGATTTGATCCATAATTGACTTGTTTTTTAGTTTTTAGATTGATTCGTAAAATCTATTTGTGAATTGCCTTGTCCACCGCATCAAATGCGGCTTCCATGAAGATTTCGGAGATGGTTGGATGGGCATGTATGGTTTGTGCTACATCGTAAATGGTTCCTTCAATGCTCATGTATGCGGCTGCTTCTGCGATCATGTCGGTGGCGTGCTCTGCCACAATCTGAACCCCTAAAACCTGCCCATATTTTTTGTCGGAGTAGATGCGTAACGATCCTTCTGCACTCCCTTCTGTGAGCGCTTTGCCGTTGGCTGTCAAAGGGAAATCACTCATCTTGTAGTCAATCCCTTCCTCTTTGAGTTGATTTTCTGTCATCCCAATTTGTGCCATTTCTGGATAGGTGTAGATGTTTAATGGATAGTTCCTGAAGTTGAAATCGGCTTGTATCCCTTTCAAATGGTTGACCACATGAAGACCTTGTGCCGATGCCACATGTGCCAGATAACTCTTGCCATTGACATCACCCACCGCATAGATGTTGGGGACGTTGGTCTGAAATGCTTCATTGGCAGCAATAAATCCTTGTTGATCCAAAACAATCTCGATGTTGGAAGAGGGAACAATCCCTTTTCTGAAACTGCAGTTGACCAGAAGATCACATGGAATCGATTTCTCTTCGATTTTGATCTCTCCATCGCTGAAGTCACCGGGTTTTGAAGCGTAAATTACTGGAATCTCCCATTTTTGTAATAGTTTCTTGGCATAATCCATCAAGAATGGATCTGCTCCCGGGATGATGTTTTGATCCGGTGTTATCAGACTCACATTTTTGCCAATCATCTTGAAAAACTGCGCCATCTCGACTGCTACTGCCCCCATCCCAAAAACAACCAGGTTTTCAGGAAGTTCAGTGAGCTCAAAAAGATGTTCCAACTCTACCATTTTCACTTGTGGATCTAATCCTTCGATTTTAGTAGGGTAGGAGCCGGTTGCAATGATGATATGATCGGTTTCAATCGCTCTATTGTCAACAGTTATGGTGTTTTTGTCACGGATCATCGCTTCTCCGGTGATCACTTCAACCCCATTTTTCTTTAACAGAAAGGATACCCCACCGGTGAGTTTACTCACAATTTTGGTGGCTCTCTTCTTGGCTTTCTCCCAATTGAAAGTGAGCTTATCTACTTCGATTCCATCAATACCAAACTCAGCCCCATTTTGAATGTGGTGAAACATCTTTCCACTCTCAATGAGCGCTTTGGTGGGAATACAACCCCAATTGAGGCACATTCCTCCAATATATTTTTTCTCTACGAGCGCCACTTTAAGGCCAACCTGACCAGCGCGGATGGCAGCCACATAACCTGCGGGACCTGCCCCAATGATTACTACATCGTATTTCATATTCATTTTCCTCTCTTTAAATTATTCAATAATCATTAATACCGGTTCGTTTAAATAGGCCATCACAGTGTTCATGAAACGGGTGGTTTCCCCACCATCTACAATACGATGATCCACAGATAGTGACAATGGGAAAAAGCTCCCTTTTACCACTTCTGTCCCTTTGAAAATAGGCTTTTCGAACAATCGTCCGATCCCCAGAATAGCTGCTTGTGGGTAGTTGATCACCGGAACGGCATACAACCCTCCAATCGAACCGTAATTGGTTACGGTAAAGGTGCCATCTTTCATGTCATCTAAAGAAAGTTGTCGGTTCCGTGCTTTCTCGGAAATCTCCATCACTTTTACCGCCAATTCTGCGATAGTTAACTGATCTACATCCCGAATTACCGGAACGACCAGACCATCTTCTGTATCTACAGCGATCCCAATATTTACATAGTTTTTGAATACCATGCGGTTTCCTTCAAGATCCAGTTCTGCGTTCAAAGTGGGGTGTTTTTTCAAACTAAGTGCCACTGCTTTGAGTACAAAAGGAAGATAGCTGAGTTTGATCTCTTTCTCCGCCAATTGTTTTTTGAATTTTTCTCGTATCCGGATCAATTCAGCGATCTCCACCTCTTCATGAACAGTCATGTGCACAGCGGTGTGCTTAGAGGTAGTCATGTTTTTGGCAATTGTTTTCCTGATTTGGGTGAGTGGCTTGTAGGTGATTCTGTCTGTTGGAAGTTGAGGAACCAGTTTGGCATGATCTTCGATTCGTTTGGAACTTTCAAAGTAGCTTTTGATATCCTCTTTCATCACACGACCGCCCGGGCCTGTGCCTGTAACTTTGTTGATATCCACATTGAACTCTCTGGCGTAAGCACGAGCAACCGGAGTTGCCAACACTTTCTTTGCACTCTTTTCAACTGCTGCAGGTTGTGAGGAAGCCCCTTCATCACTGGATGGAAGGTAGGCGTTATTTCCGGCTACTTCAAGTGTTCCCACTACGCCGGCCCCTTTTTCTTCTACTACTTCAAATTCCGGTTTCTTTTGTTCTGCTACGGCAGCGGCTCCTTCCACACCTTCGATCTCAATCTCTACCAGTGGGTTGCCTACGTGAATCACCTCACCAATCTTGCCGTACACCATAGTAAGTGTGCCGGTTTTGGGTGATGGGATGTCGGTTACCACTTTATCGGTTTCCATTTTTACAAGGGGGTCGCCCGATTTTATCTGTTGCCCTTTCACGACGTACCATTGAAGGATGGTGCCTTCATCAAGACCTTCGCCAATGTCGGGGAAATTAAATATATATCTCATGTTTTCTCAATTTAAAATTTCATTAATCTTTCCAACTCATAGAATATCTTTTCGGGAGTTTGCATATAAAAATGTTCTCCTCGTGGTAGTGGCACGATGGTGTCAAAAGCAGCGATCCGTTTTGGAGGTGCCTCTAAGTAAAGAAATGCTTCTTCAGTTGCGATGGAAGTGATTTCAGCAGCCAATCCGAATGTTTTAGGTTCTTCTGTCACAATGGCCAGTTTTCCGGTTTTCTGGATCGATTTGATGATGGTGTCTTTATCGATAGGGTAGATACTCCGTAAGTCGATCAACTCGATGGAGATATTGGCTTGTTTCGCCATCACCATCGCTTTTTGCACTTCACGGATCATGGCGCCATAAGCTACCACAGTGATGTCAGTACCTTCAGTTAATACTTTTGCCTTTCCGATTGGTATAGAGAACTTCTCATCCGCCACCTCTTGTTTGATCGCGCGGTAGATCCGTTTAGGTTCCATGAAGATCACGGTATCGTCACTCTCAATGGCGGAGATCAGCATTCCTTTGGCATCGTGAGGGGTAGATGGGATCACCACTTTAATTCCGGGGATATGTCCGTATAAAGCTTCCATACTTTCGGAGTGATGTTCGAGGGCATTGATACCGCCTCCGTAAGGGAAACGGATCACCATCGGGGTTTTGAATTTGCCACGGGTCCGGTTGTGGATGCGGGCAGCATGGGAGATGATTTGGTTAAATGCTGGGTACACAAATCCGCAGAACTGAAGCTCTACGATAGGTCTGAGTCCGGCTATAGCCATTCCCACTGCGCTACCCACAATCGCTGATTCTGCTAGAGGGGAGTCGAAAACACGATTTTCTCCATATTTTTGCTGGAGCTCTTCGGTGACTCTAAAAACACCACCTTCGGTGCCGACATCTTCGCCAAAAACCACCACATTGGGGTCTTCCGCTAACTTTATATCTAAGGCATTATTGATTGCCTGAACCATATTCATTACTTTCATTGTTTATTCTCCTTCCATTTCAAAAAATTCTCATATTCTGTTTGTTGTACTTTCAAATCGTCCGGCATATCCACGTAAGTGTATTTGAAAACATCCTCCAACTTATATGCAGGCACATGTTCTGCTTCATCAAACTGTTTATCCACTTCCAACTTAAATTGTTCTACGATTTGTTGCTCTTGCTCGTCATTCCAAAGGTTTTTGTCCTTTAGGTATTTGTTAAACCGAACCAGTGGATCGGTCATCTGCCAATGTTGTTCCTCCTCTGAAGTCCTATATTTTGTAGGGTCATCTGAAGTGGTGTGAGCCCCTTGACGATAGGTAAGCGCCTCAATCAACACCGGACCATTTCCCGCTTCTGCGTATTCTGCAGCTTCCTTTAGGGCCACATACATGGCGAAGAAGTCGTTGCCATCCACTTTGATTCCCGGCATTCCGTAAGCGAACGACTTAACGGCGATATTCACCGAGTTCATCTGTCTCTTTACGGGTACCGAGATAGCGAATTGGTTGTTTTGCACGATAAACACGACCGGTACTTGCCAAACCGAAGCAAAGTTCAATGCTTCATGGAAGTCACCTTCTGAGGTTCCACCGTCGCCAACCACTGCAAACACCACATCTTTCTCGTTTTTGTACTTGATGGCGTAACCGATTCCCGCACCATGCAATAACTGAGATGCGATAGGAACCGATATGGGCAATAGTTTTTTAGCATTTTTGAATAGGGATCCATCTTCGTACCCCATGTAATACATGAAAACCTCTTTCAAGGTAGCACCTTTGGCAAGCCAGGCTCCCAATTCTCTAAAGGCGGGCACGAGCCAGTCCTCTTCGCGCATCACTTTGCCAAGGGCTCCGGAGATCGCTTCCTGACCGAGATTAGGTGGGTAGGTGTACATTCTTCCCTGACGTTGATAGGAAACAGCCATATAGTCGGCTGTACGGGCGAAGAGCATATCTTTATAGGCTTGAGTAACGAATGGGTCATCCAAAGCGGGCATCAGTTCCGGATGGATCACCTTTCCATCATTGTCCATGATCCTTAAAATCTGATCTTCTAAAGGGTTATATTGTTCAAATAGATTCATAATATTTATATTTTGTTATTTATAGGTTATACTATTAGACTCATAGATAACATAAATGTAACACTGAAATTGTATAGATATTTTAAATAGCACGTATAGCTATCAGCTATCAGCTATCAGGTTTCAGTTTTTTTGCCGTTCGCCTTTCGCCTTTCGCCTAATAGCACACAGATGACACGGATTGAACTGATGACCAAAGATTAATTGGTTTAAAGGTTTAAAGTTTAAAGGTTGAATTTTTTGTAATTTTAAACCTGATAACTGAAACCTGATAACTGAAACCTAATAACTAAAACCTAATAACTAAAACCAAAAACCCAAAACCCCAATTGTCTTTTTTTGGTTCACAAAGTTTCACAAAGTTTCCAAGCGTTTTATGTTATGGAGTATTCATTTCTAATTTCCAATGAAATAAATTTTCTGTTTCTCCTATTTTAATGAAATTATTTTTTTCAAGCACTCTAAACGATGCCGGATTTGTTTTTTCTGTAGAAGCAATTATTGATTTTACTTTTTTTTGAGTTTTAATCCATTCCATAATTCCATGAACTATTTCTGTCATAAATCCTTTATTCTGGAATTCTTCATAAGTGCCATAACCAATTTCTACTTCCCCTTCAGCATTTGGCTCTCCGTACATACAAATGTCTCCAATCATTCTGTTTTCAGTTTTTAAAATCGCAGTCCAAATTGTTGAATACAAATAGTCATTACTTTTATCGCCAACATTTGGAATTATAGTCTGTTCTAATGCTTCTTTAAGTTCTTCTGAAATTGTCCTTGAAGTTAAATTTAGATTCAGCTCTAATTCCAGAGAGTTGTCACATTTTGAATATTTTATTAACTGTTCAAAAGTTAAAGGTTTTAATATCAATCGTTCTGTTTCTATCATTTTTAGTTAATCTAAGTTATCATTGGTTTTGTACAATAACTGCTAACGTTTGGCGCTAAAACTGAGTCGGCTTTCGCATCGATTGGTCAGCGAGTGTTAGTTTGGTTTTTTATTTATTGTCTATATGGAGAATGCCCAATTGGTTTTAGCGTTTGTTAGCGGGCGTTTATATTTTTTATTGATTCATCTATCATTTTATATGCTTGTTCTTCAATAATTGCAATCTCATTTAGCATTGAAGGAATGTCGGTCAATGTTTCAGAATTATTCTTAATATGCGATGTTATTAAATTTGTCATGTATTCGAAAATATCTCCAGATTTACAAAATAGTCCGGCTGCATTTCCCCACTCAGGTTTACTATATTGTTGACTACCCCACATCAATATTTCCGCAAATTTATCTCTTGATGCTTTATGGTTTGGTTTAAAATCGTCTAGGCTATTAGTTTATTCTTGGGGTAAAGATGGCGGAAAACCAGTATATTCAATAAAATGCATTAATGAATCAATGTATGATTGATGCGTCAAGTCTTTCGACCATTTAGGAAATTCTTTCGCTAATTTCCTAATTCCATTTATCCCAATAAAAGAAACAGGAGAATTAAGATTTTGAATACACTTCTTCTTCAATCCATAATATACAATGTTTTCTATAGAGTTTATCTCGTTATCAAAAGTAAATGTATAATATGTGTTTGATTTTGAAAATCCAGGTACATCAATATCCCAGGCAGAACGCAAATCTGAATATGATATTGTTTGAAAATCTTCCTTTCCACAATCAGCAATAACTATCGTTTGATGGCTCTCATCATAACCAATCATTTGAATATAGTGAATCGGAATATGTAATTTATGATGAAATTTCTCATAATAGGGTAAATAAAACATATCTAATGCTCCCAAAACAACAGGTATTCCTTTATCAATACATTTTTTTATAGATGTAAGAGCTTTATCAAAACTATTATTTTCATATACTTTGTAGGTATATCCAATAATATCTTCCATGAAGTCATACATTTTTTTTGATAACCCATTGCTCCAATATACTACCCTTAAATCCTTTGGTTTACTCTGTTTAATATATATAACGCTACAAAATGCACTAATCCCAAAAAACAGATAATCAGGAACACGATTGTTCGTTTTCCATTCATATTGATCTTCGATTCCATTCCACACACAGTTGTAATCACAGACTCTATGTGGGATTTTAATTATTTTCCCCATATTTTAAATGTTGGTAAGTTTTTTTAAATGGGCACTAACTTATTTATAACCCTATCTCTTCCCCCTCTTTATTACGGTTATCTTCCAACTGGAAGTGATTAACCGTGTATTTATTCCGCTTGCAAATATAATAAAAATTAGCAAATGAAATAAAAAATTTGAAAAAGTCTGCAGTTGGCGGACTACAGACTACAGACTTGCAATTCGCATAAAATAAACTATTTAGCAATACTATTCACTCTTCACTATTAACTATTCACTAAAAAAACCGCAGGTTTTTCGCGTGAGGACGGAGCCGGAAAGCGCGCAAAGATGGAAAGCGATGGGATGCGGGAGTAAAAGAGCGAACTTGTGAGCTCCTTTTACGACCTTGCAGCCCACGCTTTACAACTGCGTACTTGTAGGCGAAGGCCGACCCTTTGGCAAGCGACAGGCTTCGTTTTCGTTATGTTGGAAATAGGATTGAGCGAAGCCAAAGGGGCACGCCCTGATTAATGAGCTAATATGCTAATGTGGTAATGTGCTAATTAGGGGAAAGGGACAAGGGAAAAAGTAAGAAGTAAAAAGTAAGAAGTAAAAAGTTAGAAGTAAAAGGTAAAAACTGATAACTGAAAACTGATAGCTAAAACCCAATACCCAATACCCAAAACCCAAAACCCAAATCGCCTTTCGCCTAATAGCACACTGATGACACTGATTTAACAGATGACCACAGATTTATTTAAAAGAAATGTTTTGTGATATTTTAATAGTTTAGTATATTTGCAGATTAAATGTAATAATTAAACAAAACCTTATCCCAAAATGAAACCATTGGAAATCAACATAGAAAAAATTGCGCGTCTTGCAGAGCAAAGAGAAGATGAGAATTATAGATTCAGGGTTTTTCTTAAAGGTCAAGAAGATGATAAAATAGATATCATGGTTCATAAAATGGATAAAGAGATTAGATCCCAAATCGATTGTAAAGAATGTGGAAATTGTTGTATTCATTTACATCCTTCAGTAACAGACGAGGAGATAGAAACATTGTCCAGATTGGATCACCATACACCAATAGAATATGTTGCAAAAAATATTGTAAATGACAATTCTGAAAATATGAAATATCTGAAAGATACACCTTGTAAGTATCTACATGATAAAAAATGTTCCATTTATTTGGAAAGACCTGAAGATTGTAAATCTTATCCACATACTCAGAACGATCATTTCATTCATCGAACTTTTGTAATGATAGATAATTATGGGGTTTGTCCGATTGTTTTTAATCTTTTCGAGCAATTGAAAAAAGAATTGAATTTTAAAAGATAAAAAAAAATAATATGGATGACGAATTAATTGAAAAAGTAAAACTAATCCTTACAGAATGGAATCCTCTGGGCGACCAAGCCTCACAAATTGATGATTTAGATAATTACGAAACAGAAGCAATAGACATCCTGTTTTACTTGAATAAAAAAAGTTCAGTTGAGAAAATTAATAAAGTGATGGTTACAGTGGTTTCTGAAGCTTTTGGATTGTTGGATGATTTAGAGGATACACTTCAATATGCTGAAAAAATAAAAAAAGCTTTAAATGAATAATGGATATTGAATTAGCAAATAAGCAATTGAATTAAAAAAGCCGCGAATGCGCTTATGAATTTAGCCTTTCGCCTTTCGTCCTAATAGAACACTGATGACACAGATTGAACAGATGACCACAGATAAATTGGTTTAAAGGTTTAAAGTTTAAAGGTTTAAGGTTTAAAGGTTTAAGGTTGAATTTTTTGTATTTTAAAAAACTGAAACCTGATAGCTGATAACTAAAACCCAAATGGTCCTTTGTCTTTCGTCCTTCGTCATATTAGCACACTGATGACACAGATTGAACAGATTTTCACAGATTAATTTGTTTTCATTAAAATTATTTTTAACTTTGCAGAAATTTGGAATGAAACATTTTTTGCTATGAGAATAATCAGATTTTTATTAGTGATTTCCCTTTTATATGCCTATTCTTGCTTTGCTCAATGGCAGTCACTTACAACAAATATTGGCGCTAATGATTGTCAATTTGTGACACCCTGCAAAGGGATCGCTGTGGAGGGAAACGGTCGGGTGTATCAAACATTCGATGGAGGTGCCAGCTGGACTGAATACAATGTGAGTACTCTTCCTTTTCAACAAAGACCTTGGTTACACTCCCTCGATTTTATTAATGATTCAACCCTTTTTGCTGTTGGAGGAGGTTGTTTTAAATCAACCGATTTCGGGGTAACCTGGACTGAAATAAATACCAATATGACCACAACTGCCCTTTTTAGTGTTCAGTTTCTGAATAGTCAGATTGGTTATATCGGTGGTGGAGATGGAAATATTATCAAAACAATGGATGGGGGTGCAACATGGACATTACAGCCTAATAATGTTGGTGACGAGATCCATTCTGTCTCTTTCTCTGATCCTGATACAGGGTGGGTGGTGAGTTATTATAAAATTGCACATACAACCAATGGTGGGCAAACATGGACCATTCAAAAAACCGACTATGGTGCCGGGTATTGGGATTGTTATGCCATCAATGGTAGTACCTGTATTGTATCAGGTGGGGCCGGAAGAATAGAAAAAACGACCGATGGAGGAGTCACATGGACTCAAGTCAATTCCATCCCGGATGCAGATATACTTGATATTGATTTTTGTAATGATTCTCTTGGTTATGCAGTAGGAGCACACAGTACCATTTTAAAAACTTCGGATGGAGGAAATACCTGGATACAAGATTCTCTGGACAATCTGAATAAAATATTGTTTACAGTCGATTGCATATCATCTGATTATGTGTATGTTATGGGTGGATCAGCGGTTTATAATTCCGATTTTTCCTGTTTTAACATCGTAGCCACTGCTGATGGTCCGGGTGAAATAGAACCGGAAGGAATTCAAACTGTTGCTGAAAATAGTTCAATCACATTCAACTTTTATCCGAATGATCAGGTTCAGGTTGCAGGACTTTCAATAGATGGTGTTCCGGTTTCACCACCCTCAAATAATTCCTATACCTTCAATTCTGTCATAGCTAATCATACCATAGAAGCCTATTTTGGCACAGGAATCAATGAAAATGATCTAAATTTCACCATTTTCCCTAATCCAACTTCAAATGAGATTGTTGTAAAAAAACTTACTGAAGGAACAGATCCTGTCACGTATGAGCTTATAGATTTAATAGGAAGAGTCTATTTAAAAGGATCTATAGTTGATTCGGAGCAAGTGATATCAATTGACTTTTTACCATCCTCCATCTATTTCTTAAAAATCACTGAAAATAATAAATATAGAAGTTATAAAATCGTAAAACTATAAAGGAGTTGATTTTTAAGATATAGAATACAGCAATAAAAAATCGCCTTTTGCCCTAATAGAACGCGGATGACACAGATTGAACAGATGACCACAGATTTATTGGTTTAAAGGTTTAATGTTTAAAGGTTTAAGGTTTAATGGTTTAAAGGTTGAATTTTTTGTATTTTAAAAACTGAAACCTGATAACTGAAACCTGAAAACTGATAACTAAAATCCAATACCCAAAACCCAAAACCTAAATGGTCCTTCGTCCTTGTTCCTTCGTCTGACTAATTAATTATTAAAAATCAAAAGTATGGATAACGTGCACATAAGTGCTCCAATGATCAAATAAAAAACAGGGAACAAATAGTTTAATTTGAAGCTTTTTTTTCTTAAATCTCCAACAATACTTTTTAAAAGTGCTTTTTCGCCTTTTCCTTTTAGTCTGAGATGGGATACACCCAGCCATGATTGAATGGTAATAATGGTTTCAATATCCTGATTCATAATTTTAATGGTTGAAACACCTTGCTTAAAATCATAGTTTTTCTCGTTTAAGAGATCAATCAGTTTATCCTGAAAATCTGTATCATTCACCCCATAAATGGAATGTCCATTCATCATAAAAAAAAACATGATCATCAAAATCACAAAGGCCAATATTGGAATAACCGCGATAAAAGAAGGATCTTCTATCAAATATTCAATGGATGAGTAAATTTGAGCGAAAAAACATAAAAACAACATGACTAGTATCCAAATGGAATTAAAAATCAATGGCTTTTTCAAAAGTATAACATATAGCGGAATACAAACAAAAAAGATTGAAACTAGCCATAAAATGTAAGGGGTAAGGTTGATGAAATCCATAATTTTTAAATTTTATTTTATTTTTTGGCAAATATAAGAATAATTAACAAATGGAATGAAAAATGAAAAATGAAAAATAAGGACTTCGCCTTTTGTCCTTTTTATGGTTCACTAAGTTTCACAAAGTTTTCACCAAGTAAAAGAAGTTTTTTCCTTGTGAAACTTTTTTTAACTTCGTGTAACTTTGAGCTTCATTAAAATGTCACGAATATAAACTGATAACCTAAACCTGATAACTGAAACCTGATAACTAAAATCCAATATCCAATACCCAAAACCCAAAACCCAAAACCTATTTCGAGTCGATTATGATTTTGCATGACCCACGAGTGTTTTCCCCTTCAACCTTTAGAAGATAAAGTCCTTTTGCAAGCTTAGGTAATTCAATCATCTCAGATGTATTACCGCTGAAGAGTTGTTGCACTGAATAGACCGTTTTACCGGTGATATCGATCACCTCAACCTTACAAAACTCCTCAGTTTTACTGTTTAGCATGATCCAGATCTTTCCAACTGTTGGATTCGGATAAACGTGAATTATATTGCTGTTATTTTCAAGATCAGAAATAGAAACCGAAGTCAACGTTGAAAATGGTGAGCCCTCAAAACTGTTATCTATCGCTTGTACTGTAATGTAAAAGGTGCCGGCACTGATTTCCTTGATAATAGCAGATGTTCCTTCGCCGCAATTGCCTCTATTGACTACTTTATTGTATCCGTTGCTTAAGTTCGATAGCGGGTAACAAACATTAGGTGTTCCAATCTGATTGCTTACCGCAATATTGTATGTCAAACCATCCGTTGGAGTCTCAGCATCACTTGCTCCACTCCAATTGATCATCAGGTTACTTCCTTGTATAGAGGCGGTTATATTTGATGGAGCATTAGGTGGTGTATTGGCGATGGCACTATTGTTCCTGTAAAGACGTGTCGTTCCTTCATTAGTGTTGAATAGTCCCGATACGATGATGTCGAGATCATGATCCTTGTCATAATCAATCCAAGAGTAATCGCCCCATTGAGTATGAATGAGATCAACATTTTTCAAGGTAAACACCTCCTCATCATTTCTCAACGCTTCGAAGTATATTTTTCCGTAACGGATGTAAGATACTAAAAGATCTAAGTCTCCGTCGTTATCATAATCTCCCCAGTGAACACTGTTGGTGTTTTGAGGATAACATTCCGGAATAATAGGTGTGAAACTGACACCACCATTGTTCTTGTAAATGATGATACTGGAAGGGCCCGAATTGCTCCCTAAAGTTACGATATCGGTATATCCATCACTATCATAATCACCAAAATCGATTGAAACATAAGTCATTCCAACAAGGGTTGAATCCTGGATATCTGAAAAAGTGCCTCCGTTATTTCTGAAAATTTTAAAGATAGGGTATGAATTTTCATAAGATTCGGTATAATTTCCGATAATGGCAATATCGAGCAAACCATCATTGTTGTAGTCAAAGAAACGGGAAACCCCATGGGTTACAGCCGGTAAGGTTGAGTCTGCCATCACGAAACTACCATTGTTGTTCCGGTATATTTTATTCAGATATTCACTGGTTGTTGAACTGCTGTAATAGGAAACACCATTGATTAAGATATCAGGATCTCCGTCATTGTCGTAATCGCCCCAGTCAATACTTCCCAATTTGGTGTAAGGTAACCCACTGTTGATCTCGGTAAAAGTGTTGTTTCCGTTGTTTCTGTATAGAGCTGTGTATGGAAAATTGTTTCCGTCAGCACCGCTGATAAGCAAGTCTGCAAACCCATCTTTGTTGTAGTCGGCCCACTCTATACCATAAACATTGCTTACTCCCATGAATGGAACAGTAACCTTTGTAAAAGTGTCAGTTTCATTTTTTAAGAGTACAGTTTCAAACCCTGTTGTACTGCTGTAAACCCCATTCAATGCTACATCCAAATCGTTATCATTGTCAAAATCGACACATCTAATAGTGTTATGACTGGAAGCTGGTAGCCCGGCATTGATTTCTGAAAATTGAGGAAATGTTCTGAAATGTCCTATAACTGACCATCCACTTGCGTTAGATGTTCCAATCGCCTTAACTCGCCAGTAATAATCGGTGCTTAAAGTCAATTTTTGGGTGTTTTGGTATTGTGCAGATGTTAAAGTGAAATCAACTATTTGTGTTTGAAAAGTAGGATCATCGGTTATTTGGATGCGGTATTGTGTCGCAGAAGGTACTGTTGTCCAGGTGAAGTTTGTTATTGCAGGAATGGAGTCCTGATAGGCAGTTGGTGTGATTAAAACGGGCACCGGCATGGCGGTAACTGTAAAGGTACCTATAGCAAAATCGGATCCTTTTTCTCCGTTATCCTCAGCCTGAACGCCCCAATAATAGGTTCCGGCAGGCAAAAGTTCTATTCGGTATTCGTTTTTTTGTGAACCATTGGTCAAAGCCGGATTTCGGGTGTAACCGGTTGCCAAATTGCTCATGGGCGAACAAACATTAATTCCTCCTGGTGTTGTTCCAATATAAACATTGTATTTTAATTGTTCGGATGGAGTCTCCTCATCTGTAGGTTTTGTCCAGGATAAGGTTGCACTATTGTCAACAACATTTGATTGCAAATTGGTTGGAGTACCTGGTTTATGGTTAAAAAGTACATGGTCAATTTTGTAAAGGAGTGTAGATGGATTTCCCAAAGAATCTTTTCCTGAAATAAAGATGTCCAAGTCTCCGTCATTGTCATAATCTCCAACAGCAGTGGCACAATTTTCGAATCCCATCAATCGAAGATTGGGGTCAGTTAAAGTGCCGATCCCTTGATTGCGGTAAACTCTGGTAAGTGCTTTGTAAGTAAAGGGATAATTTGCACTTTGAAATCTACCTGAAACAATCGCGTCATGATCCCCATCATTATCCAAATCCCCTAAGCCAAAAGATCCGTAAGCAACCTGAATGGTATTGGAGTTTTCTTCCTGTATGTATGTTTGGTAATTGGTGTAGATTTTGGTTAGGTAATAGTAGTTTCCTGAAGTGTAATACCCCGAAACCATCAAGTCATCATATCCATCCCCATTGATATCGGCCCAACTCAATGCGGGTGACATGATCTCTGTTTTGATGATGGAAACCTCTGTGAATATACCATTATCATTTTTGTACAACTGAAGGAGTGGGTAGTTGAAATAACCATCATACACAGTTCCTGCAATCGCAACATCCATATCTCCATCCTTGTCAAAATCATAAATGGATAGTTTACCATCCCTTACCCCAATCATCTTTGGATCAACTTCAGTAAATGTACCATTGTTGTTGACAAAAAGGATCACCGTATCGCCTCCGATATAAGAGTTTCCACAAGCAATCACATCCAAATCCCCGTCGTTATCGTAATCGATGGCTTTGGCATCTCCACTAAAGAATGAAGTTAGAGTCATGTTTTGGTTGGTGAAGGTTCCATTTTCATTTTTATATAGGGAATAATAAGGATCAAAAACATTATAATAATTGGCAAAACCATCGAGATCCCCATCGTTGTCAAAGTCGCCCCAAAGGGCAGGATTGACAAAATTGGGATCAAAACCGGCGTTGATATCGGTAAAAACCCCATTATTATTCCGGTAAATTTTGGTGGCCGGATTGTAGCCGGTACTCACGGTTTGACCCGAAATCAGCAAATCCAGATCATTGTCGTTATCGTAATCGCCGAGAGCTAAACTGGCAGAAGTAAATCCAGTAATACCCAGATTTAATTGGGTAACAGTCATCACATCCACTAAGAGGGTATCAGGAATCGGAGCAACACAACCAAAGGAATCTGTAGCTAAAACGGTGTATTGGGTGTATGCTGAAGGGGAAGCGATTGGATTTTGAGATGTTGGAGTCTGTAAGGAGATTGCTGGGGTCCAGGCATACGTATAGGGTGGTGTTCCCCCAGTTGCTTGTGATGAGATTTGTCCACTTTCACCGGGCCAAAGTACAATATCGGGTCCGGCAGTTATGGTTGGTAATGGTCTGACGATAACCAGTAACGTATCGGTTTTCCACCATCCTTTGGCATCCAAAACCTTAACAACAAATGTTTCAGTATTCGTTAAACTAGCCACAGGATTTGCGATGGTGCTGTCGCTGAGGTGATTTCCGGGAGTCCAGAGATAACTGATGGGTGGATTTCCCCCCTGAACCATAGCATTTAGTTGAATGTTGTCCCCGGCACACACACTGGTAATGGAGTCAGTCATCACATTAATGTCCGGGATAAATGTCCAGATCTTTGACCATCCACTGGTTCCGGAGACATTGGTTGCCTTTACATGCCAATAATAGGTTTGATATCTGTTTAAATCCTGCCCTAACTGGAATGATGTACTTGTTATATTGGCACTATCCAGTATCGGATTGGAAAAATTGATATTATCAGCCATCTGAATCTGGTAAGAAGCGGCCCCAACGGAGGGATCCCATTGGAAAAGGGGACGCGCACTTACGTATAAATTGCTGTCAGTAGGAGTACTCAATTGGGGTGGGAGTGGAGGGAGGATAAAAGTTCCATTGGCAGAAAATGGGGAGCCTTCAAAGGCCTGGTCAATCGCCTGTACACTCCAGTAGACTGTTCCACCGGGCATATAATCAAACGTATAAGTGGTGTCCTGTGATGTATTTCCTGCCCCAACAATACGACGAAATCCGTTACTGAGGTTTGAATTGGCCGCAACCACCTCTTGTCCTGTTGGATAAGAGGAAATTCTAACGTTATAGGATAATCCTGCAGATGGAGTTTGAACATCTGTAGATCGATTCCATTTTAAAGTAACAGCATTACCGGCAACTGTGGAGATAAGTCCGGTTGGTGCAGTGGGAACACTATTGGCTACGG
>DAONEU010000005.1:43245-44306 GCA_035403245.1 Bacteroidales bacterium
CCGGCAACTGTGGAGATAAGTCCGGTTGGTGCAGTGGGAACACTATTGGCTACGGAAGTGCTATTGATGTACAAGTCCGTATATTGCATAAAATTGTTGGGATCATAACCACAAATCACATAATCCAAAGCATGATCACCATCTAAATCTGCTACGGCAACGCTACTATAGGAGGAAGGGTACAACGACCATGTAGCCGCAGTAAAAATATCACTTCCGTTATTGTAGTAAACCTTAGAAATGGCTCCCTGAAGGTATCCATTGGCATCAACAGACGTGCCACCGGTAAGGATAATATCTAACTTTCCATCATTATCCAGATCACCCCATTTTGCTTCCCCTTCGATAATTCCCGTCAGTCCGGCATTGATATTGATAAATGATCCATTATCGTTTCGATACACGTTGGTGGTGGCTGTACCGGAGCTGTTTTTACCGGCAAGCAAGAGATCAGGATCCCCATCATTATCATAATCACCGAACTTTACAGAACCGCAGGAAACCGGAGCAATTCCCAATGAGATCACTGTGAAATTGAAGTTCCCATCGTTTCTGTATAATCTTAATTCGGGTAAGATCGGTTCAAAGGTAACCGGATTATAGCTGGTAGCACCGGTAATAATAACATCCATATCTCCATCTTTATCATAATCACTAACATCCAAAGAGGATTTATAGACGGAGAAGATATTGATATTGTTGGTATAATAGAATTCATAATAAAAATTCTGATAGATATCAGTATATAAATCGCCGGTGATGATCACATCCAGAAAGCCATCGTTATTAAAATCGCAGAATCGACCTTCACCGGATGAAGAGCCCGGAAATTCGGTATAAGGTGAAAACACACCGCCCCCTTCATTATTATAGAGTACGGCGTGAGTGTAATAATTATAATCGTAACCGGTTAAGAGGAGATCTTCGTCCCCGTCATTATCAAAATCGCCCCAATCAGCGGAGCTGGAAGCCAGGTTATAGAAAGCTGTTTGGACATAACCCAATCCGGTTCCCGTATTCTGGTAGAGTTCCGTTTTTGGGGTGTACATACTATCACTACC
>DAONEU010000006.1:0-2279 GCA_035403245.1 Bacteroidales bacterium
GGCCTGTACTCCTCGTTTCGCTGCAAGGGTCTGAGCGGCCGGGCAGTAGCTCCCAAGGTCGCTCTGCCCGATCCGTCATCCCCTAGGCAGCTCAACTTGCGGGGTACCTGGCCTTCGCCCTAATGCGGAGACCGACGGCACCAGCGTTGGCTTGAGGGTAGGATGGTGCCGGAATGCCCTGATTAATAAACTAATAAGCTAAAATGAGAATAAACTTATCGGTACAAAAAATATAGTTACAATTTCTGAATTTTTTGTACAATTGTACTTTTAATGGTTTGAATGTGAATTAAATACAAACCGGAACTTAGATTTTGAAGATCAAAAATTGAAGAGTTAGGATCTAATTGTTGAATAATTTTTCCATGCAAATCAAAAATATTGACATTTATAATAGGTATACCTGTCTCATTCATTATTCTCATAAAATGATCAACAGGATTTGGATAGATTTTAACATGCGATGTTTCTTCTGTTTCATTGATTCCTGTAGTATTAACAATCACATTGTAATATGGAGTCCCAGTAGCTTGACAACCCATTGCATCGGTGATAGTAACATAGTAAAATGTTGTTTGAGAAGGTTTTGCCCAGAAAAAAGATTCAAACTGAGTAGCAGACAAACCTTCTTCGGGTTGCCAGTGATAAGTAACTGGGGGAACACCTCCTGTAACATTTATAGGTTGATTTAATAAAACTGAATCACCTAGATTAATATGGTATGAATAATAACTTTGATTAAATATAAAATTTGAAAAAGAAACTATACAGGTGTCGAAAGCTTCTGAACCATTGGCGTCTGTGATTTTCAAATAAAATTCTATACGTTCAGCAGAAAACCTATCAGTTATTCTTGGATTCGATGCATGAATATCTTCCAAAACATCAGCTGTTTGAATAATGACATATGAACATCCACCTCCTGCTACAATATCTTCCATTCTCCATTCATAGGTGTAAGGTGGAGTACCATATTGTGCAGTCGGTGAACCACCTAAAGAAATAAAATCAACGTTCGGATCATCGGGACAACTATGGTAGTCAGGACCGGCATTTGCTACAACCTGTGCATCAACAAGATTCGCAAGAAAGAAAAATAATATAAATAAAACACTTGTTTTCATGGTTAATGAATTTGGATTAATTTGACTATTAAAAGTATTAAAAGTTAAAAAAACTCCCCAAATTTGAGTTAAATGAGGGGAGTCTTTTATATTCTATTAAAAAACGGATACTGTAAAGTTGCTAAATTTAAAAAAAAATGAAGTTACTGTAATTGAAATGTTTATCAAAAAATGTACCCTATTTTTATTAGAATATTAATTTAGTGCTTCGTCGGTTGGTTCAATACTAATGTCTGAAATGTCTTACCCCAGTATAAACCATACTGATCCCCAATTCATTACATGCAATTATCGACGCCTCATCCCTTATTGATCCTCCCGGTTGTATTATCGCAGTTACCCCATAATCTTTTGCCAACCTTACTACATCATCAAATGGAAAATATGCATCACTGGCCAATACCAATCCCTCAGAAATCCCTGAATTTTTGGCTTGTTCTAAGGCGATCAATGCTGCTCCCACACGATTCATCTGTCCGGCACCAATTCCAACTGTTTTGCGGTCTTTTGCTAACGTAATGGCATTCGATTTGACATGTTTACAAACCTTCATTGCAAATAAAAGATCTTTCATCTCATGTTCACTCGGTTTTTTTTCTGTAACACATTGTATTTCATATTGTTCATCAGAATAATGATCCACATTTTGTCGTAATAAACCTCCATTTACACTGATAAACATGAATTGATCCTCATTTTTTAAGGAAAGATCAAAGGTCATTATCCTTAAATTTTTCTTGGTCATCAATATTTCAAGTGCTTCCGGTGTAAATGCAGGAGCCAGAATAATCTCCAAGAATACTGGTTTCATTCCTTCCGCCGTTTCAGCATCTATCGTTTGATTGGTGGCTACAATTCCTCCATAAATAGATACTTTATCTGCTTCGTAACAATTTTCCCATGCTTCTAAAACATCTTTACCAACTCCAACACCACATGGATTTTTATGTTTCACTGCAACAACTACCGGTTCTTTAAACTCTTTGACTATATTAAGTGTTGCATCGGCATCTTGTATGTTGTTATATGACAACTCTTTTCCGTGTAATTGGGTTGCCCATGCCATTGAAAAGCCTTGTTTTTTTCCGGCATAAAATGTGGCACTTTGATGTGGATTTTCACCATATCGTAAATCCTGTTTTTTGTCAAATGTTA
>DAONEU010000006.1:2379-4906 GCA_035403245.1 Bacteroidales bacterium
GTTTGTTTAAATGGGTATAGGTTAACAACTACCATATCAATATATTCTATCCCATTTTCAGTCATTTCCTGAGTGTGTTTTGGGTTATCTCTCATGGAAAGTAGTCCTCCGTGTACTTTAGGATGCAATGTTTTAACTCGTCCATCCATGATTTCTGGAAATCCTGTTATTTCACTGATTCCTATCACGTTAAGACCTTCTTTCTCAAGCATTGCTTTAGTTCCCCCAGTGGAGATAATTTCAAAATTGCAGGCTATTAATTCTTTAACGAATTCAAGTAGGTTAGTTTTGTCGCTTACACTTATTAAAGCTCTTTTCATATTATTTATTATTTGTTAATGATTATTTCGTCGGTCATAATCCAGCTTCTTTCTCCCGGATTTGAATGCCATTTTGGCAGTTTATCTAAAGGAATGGCTACTATTTTGATAAAAGTTGAACCGTCTGTTTTGATTTGATAGGTTATCAATTGAGTATTAATATTTTTAATATCTTCCGATAAAAATAGAGTCTCTAACTGTTTTTCTTTAGAATAAGTAATTCCGTCTTTAGAAGTTTGATAAAAGATCTTGGTAGGAGCAAAAACCCAACTATTAGGGTCGTGGCAGAATCGTAAAGTTATAGATTGAGCAGATTCCGGTTTATTAAGAACTATCTTTGCCTCAATAGTATCTCCCCAGAACCCGATCCAATTCTCTTGATAATCGCCACAAATACCTAATTTATTATCGTATAGAGCCATTTGGAAATCCTTATTATATTTAGCATTAGGTTGATTTTTGAAACTAATCGATTTAATATCTTGGTTTAGAGATATTTGTGTTGATTTAAAAAGCCAATGAGCAGGGTAGGGGAAATAATTTTTTGATTTGTAAAATACCTCTTTTTCAGACCATTTTCCTTGAGAATTTATATGGATAGTAAATTGATAATCAGATTGATCCAATTGATACATCATTCTGGTTCCCGGGCCACATGTAGCTGTACCTAAACCTGCTTGTTTGTAGTCCAAATTAAGTGTCCAGAAATCATTTTCGATCAATTTATTGATATGTTTCGCAGTGTCAATATTTTGATCAGTGTATGGATAAATACTAAAGTTAAAATCAGAATTATTGAAATTGATATATAACCTATTTTTGTTAGAATATAAAAATAATTTTTCAGTTGCTGTGTGATTTCCACTTTCCTGAGGTCTGACATATTTATAAAATAAATCAACAATTGGAGAGTCATACCATCCGATTAATCCAGATTTCATTCGATCAGGATAGGTTTCATTACCAAATCCTAACCATGAAGCTGTGGTAAAATCTTTAGAAATGTCCAGCTGAAGACCCACTTTAGCGACAGTTTTAACCTGAGGTGAAGGTTTAATATGATTTTCAATAAATAGATCATTATTATTGGTAATGGTGTATGTTTGAATCGCTTCGAAAACAGTTTCTCCATTTGGTTGGATGCCATTCAAAAAAAGATGAAGTATAAATAGAGAATCTGAGGTTTTAAATGATAGATCTTTTAGTTTCCAGGAAAGTTGATTTAAAGCAGCCTGATTCCAAGCTTTTCCCCCTTTTCGATCCACTTTATCGTTATCGGTGGGAGCTCTCCAGAAATTGAATTTTATCGGTTGTTCCAGAATCTCTTTATTATTGATTTTTAATGAGATTAATTGCCCTGAAACGGTATCAAATACAAATTTTTGATTTTCAGATTGAATAATGAGTAAATTATTCTTAAATTTTGTTTTGATTTTTGATACATCAGAAAATTCAATTTGTTGTTCAGTTTTTGGGTTAGAAACTAGAAAAGAGAATTTATTGTTAGAATATTTTAAACCCGTGTGTGTAATTGGATATTTGTTTAAATCCGGTATTTTCAAATCAATGGGTTCTGTATGTATTTGAACAATAAAAGGTAAGGAACAATCGGGATAATTAATCGTAAAAAGGGTTGATTTTCCGGGTTCTAATTTTAATCTGAGTGAATTTCCATTGGAGTAATAGTATCCTGATTCATTAAAAGAATTGATACTGTAATAGATATCACAAGCTTCAAATAAATTTGTAAAATCAAGATTATTCGTGATTTCAAAGATCCCTTTTTCAAGATCAATAGCTTTTATAGTAATCGGTTGGTAAACACGTTGTGCTTCAAAATAATGAGGGTTTGGTTTTCGTTCAGAATTGATTAACCCATTGATTAAAAAGTTTTTATCAGATGCCGGAATATTTGCAGGGTGACCGAAATCGCCTCCGTAAGCAAACCATTTAGTTCCTTTTTCATCATATTGTATAAACGATTGATCAACCCAATCCCAGATAAAACCACCTTGGAGTTGCGGATATTTGTTGATGGTATCCCAATAATCGCTTAATCCACCACAACTATTTCCCATGGCATGTGAATATTCACACATAATGAGTGGCTTTTCTCTGTGGGTTTGTGCATATTCAGATAAATAATCGATATCCGGATACATAATGGAATAAATGTCTGTATTGTATTCTAATTCAGCACGTTCATA
>DAONEU010000006.1:5006-33639 GCA_035403245.1 Bacteroidales bacterium
TCATGTTCATGACGGTTTACCCCCTTAAATTTGATTGCTTTACCATTCACCAATAGGAGTCCATTTTTCATTTCTATCGATCTAAAACCAAATTTTTGACGGATCGTTTGGATTGTATTTCCTTGATTGTCTAGCAATTTTACTGTTAAAGTGCATAGGGTAGGGGACTCAGCAGACCAAACCGGAACAGAATCAAAAGTAAGTTTTTCAAAGGATACATTAGTATTTGGAGCATTAATAGTAACTGATTTTGAATAATGAAAAATTTTGGAATCTACAAATTGATTTTTAGCTGATTCTTTAGGGATTTCTATTGCAATATCCAGAGAATAATTATTGGATAAATCAGATTTATTTTGAATCTGAAAATCAAGATTTAAAATACCATTTTGATAAGATTCATCTAAGCCGGACATACAAGAATAATCTGCAATATGAGTTTGAGGTAAAGCATAAAGAAAAACATCTCTTTCAATACCACTGATTCTCCAGAAATCCTGACACTCCAAATAAGAGCCGTCTGACCATCTCATAACTTGCAGTGCAATAATGTTTTGAGTTCCGTATTTAACATAATGTGTGATGTCAAATTCTGCATTCGTCTTTGCATCTTCTGAATAACCAACAAATTGGCCATTTACCCAAATATAAAAGCACGATTTTACAGCTCCTAAATGGATGAAAATTTGCTTATTTTTCCAGGATTCCGGTATGATCAATGATTTTCTATAAGATCCGACAGAATTTCCAGTTTCCGGTACTTTTGGGAACTGAGAGTTATCAAATTCATTAGGTACATTTACATATATGGGCATTCCATAACCATTGAGTTCCCAATTCGCAGGAACCTGAAAATTGAGCCATTTAGAATCATCAAAATCAATTTTATAAAAGTCTACAGGTTTATCAGGAATATTAGAAACAAATTTGAATTTCCATAATCCATTTAAAGATAATAATGAATTAGAATCAGTTGGAATAATATAATTTGTTCGTGGATATATTTTATTGATTTCAAAAACTTTTGGATCTTGAAATTCTGTAAATGTTTGAGCAAAAACAAATGGGAAATAAAATAAAAACAAAAACAATAATGAAATGTTTTTTTTAATCATTGCAATATAGTAATTATAATGGTAATAATTATGTTAAATTAAAAAAACATATTAAAATTCAACGCTTTAGCTTTTGGCCGATAATTTATATTATGTTAAATAGAATTATCGACTACTGCTATTTCTTCCATTTTCTAAAGAAACTGTTCCATTTTAGTCCAATAACACCTAAAATAGCTTCTTTAAAAATTCCTGCACTCATTTTTGATGTTCCCAAGGTTCTATCAACAAAAATAATCGGTACTTCAGTTATTTTAAAACCTAATTTAAAAACATTAAACTTCATTTCAATTTGAAATCCATATCCTATATGTCTAATTTTCTCAAAATTTATGGCTCTTAAAGTTGCTGCTTTATAACACTTAAATCCTGCAGTTGTATCCATTACAGGAATTCTTAAAACAAATCGTACGTACATAGAACCATAGTAAGACATTAACAGTCTCATCATCGGCCAATTTAATACATTTACACCTTTGCAATACCGGGAACCTATTGCTAAATCAGCTCCATCAACACATGCCTGATACAATCTGTTTAAATCCTCAGGATTATGAGAGAAGTCAGCATCCATTTCAAAAATGTACTCATATCCCCTATCCAATGCCCATTTAAAACCATGAATATAGGCTGTTCCTAAGCCTAGTTTTCCTTTTCTCTCTTGAATAAACAATCGATCCGGAAATTCATTTATTAAATCTTTAACTTTTTGACCAGTACCATCAGGAGAACCATCATCAACAACTAAAACATGTCCATCATACGTCGAAAAGGTTTTTCGAATAATATTTTCGATATTTTCAATTTCATTAAAGGTCGGTATTACTACAACTTTCTGATTCATAAGTATTTATTTCTTGTAAGAGTGTTATTTATTTTTTTTGAAGAATAATGTACACCGGTAAATGGTCGCTATAACCACCTAAAAATGCACCACCAGCAAATGTTCTGAATGGATATCCGGCAAATGATCCTGATTTATTAATCATAAAACTTTTTCTAAACACCTGAGCTTCAACAAATTTGTAATAATTAGTTGAATTTGGATCTATTAAATTATAAGAGACCATGATTTGATCAAACAGATTCCAATTGTCTTGATAAGCTAATGTCCCAATCCCATCTCTAAACATAAGAAACATAGGATTATAAATATCTTTTGGAAGCATATCTTTCATTTTTCCTTTTGCTCCTAAACCTTTTGTAATACTTTTTGCAATTGGGTCATCATTTAAGTCACCCATAATAATGATATTAGCATTTGGATGAAAAGAATAAATGGAATCACAAATATGTTTGGTTAATTGACCAGCAGCAATTCTCAAAGGTGCACTCCTCGCCTCCCCTCCTATTTTGGATGGCCAGTGATTTACAATGATGAAAAGGGTGTCTTTATGATCTAAAACACCTGTCATGAGAACTTGATCTCTGGTAATAAAGTCAGGATTATCCGGAATAGATAGATTAAACCCTTTCAAACTTAGAAATTCAAATCTTTTAGGATTATATAAAAAACTAACATCGACTCCTCTCCTATCTGGTGAATCATGATGAGCCACTTTTAATTGATAAGGTTTTAATTTGTCTTGAGACACTAAATCTTCTAAAACCAATTTATTTTCAATTTCACTAACTCCTAATACAGCAAAACCTCCGTATTCAGCACCAATTAAAGATACGACATCAGCCATGTTTTTAAGTTTGATATGGTATTTTTCTGAATTCCATTGATTTTTGCCATCTGGAAGAAATTCTTCATCATTTTTATTAGGATCATTAATGGTATCAAACAGATTCTCAAGGTTATAGAACCCAATAATAGCAGTATTTGTGTTTTGAGCTGCTATTGGAAATACAATAACCAGACTCAAAATAATCAAAGCAAATTTTAAAAATTTCATATAGTAAATATTAAGTTGCAAAATTATATATTTTTTCACAATATTAAATATAGTATGACAAACTTTTTTTTCTTATTTTTGCTCTCCATTTTAAAAAACAAAAAAAAGATATGAAACATCGATTACTATTGTTAATATTGTTAGTAACTGCATCATTTTCAGCACTATCTCAGATTGATACAACGAAAACGGATACACTAAGAACTGTTCCATCTGATGCCAACTTACCCTCTAATTCTTCTATTGGTGAAAGCCAGGAAAGCGAAGATAATTCAGGAAATGTATTTATACCGAGTATGTTACAGTCGTCCAGGGATATTTTTGTAAATAATACTTCGTATACATTCAGTATCGCTTTTTTTAGAAGTCGTGGTTATGATAATAAATATAACGGAATCTATTTGAACGGTTTTAACATGAATAGTTTGGTTACCGGTAGAGCCACTTTTTCTCAATGGGGCGGGCTAAATCATGTTGTTCGATATCCTGATACCAGAATAAACATGACTCCTGCATCATTTACGTTTGGTGATTTGGGTGGAGTTAGTAATTACAATCTAAGAGCATCTGCATATTCAAAACAAATCAAAGGATCCTATTCTTTAACAAATAGAACTTACAATAACCGGATCATGTTGACCTATGCAACCGGTATGTTGAAAAATGGATGGTCTGTTGCAACTTCTTTATCTACCAGATTTGGAAACCAAATATCTTATGTAGATGGGACTTCCTATGATGCTTTAAGTTATTTTCTAGCAGTAGAAAAAAAGATTAATGAAAGACATTCTATTAATCTTACCATTTTAGGAGCTCCTACAGTAAGAGATATGCAAGCTAATTCAGTTTCTGAAGCCTATAATTTAACCGGTAGCAATTACTACAATCCAAACTGGGGTTGGTATAATGGAGAAAGAAGAAGTGCCAGAACAAGATCAACACACGAACCTGTTGCTTTGTTAACCCATTATTTTAATTCTGCTGATAATAAAATATCATTAACTTCTACTTTAGCAGCTACTATTGGTAAATCTAATACGACTTCCCTAAACTGGTATGATGCACCGGATCCAAGACCTGATTACTACAGATATTTACCTAGCTATTATATTGAAGATGGTGACACCACTAGTCTATATTGGGAATATCTAGATAAATGGAAAAATGATGAATCTTTTAGCCAGATTAACTGGGACAAAATATATGAAATCAATCAATTGGCAACTGCTCAAGGAAAAAGAGCTCAATACATTGTTGAAAATAGAATAATGGACCATATTCAAGTTGGTGGTGCTTCTCACATGATTTATGATTTAAACGATCATATGAGATTATTTGCCGGTGTAGAACTTAAAGGATACAAACAACACAACTACAACACTATCAATGATTTATTAGGAGGTTTGTACTGGTTAGATGTTGATAAATATTCTGAAGGTGCATTTCCTGATTCTTTAAATACCATCTATAACGATTTAAACCATATTAACGATACTCTTACTGAAGGTGATGTGATCAATAATAATTATGAACTACATCTTTACACAGAAAAAGTATGGGGATTAATGAATTTCACATACAATAAATACGAATTTCATATCGGTGGAACAATTGGTGCTGAAGAGATGTGGAGAGTTGGTCTGATGAAAAACGGAAGATTTCCCGAAAATTCATATGGACAATCTGAAATCAAATCATTCTTAACTTATGGTGCAAAAGCAGGTTTTACATACAAAATTACCGGAAGAAACTATATATCTGTCAATTCCCATTTTTCAAACGAAGCGCCAAGTATATTAAATGCATTTTTAGCCCCTCGTATTAGAAATACCTTTGTTACAAATCTAACCACTGAAAAAGTTTTAGGTGTTGATTTGTCTTACATTATGAAATATCCAAAATTCCAAATGAGATTAACCGGTTATTATACCAGTTTCCGCGATTTAACCAGAGTTATCAGCTTCTATCATGATGACTACGCAACTATGGTAAACTATGCTATGAATGGGATCAACCAAAGACACATGGGAGTTGAATTGGGTGCTGAATGGAAAATGACTTCCATGTTTTCTTTAATCTTTGCCGGTAACTTCGGAGACTATAGATACAGTAACAATCCAAATGTAAATATCAATGCAGAAAATGGTTATGATATTTTAAGTTCCGGATCTCAGGATAATGTTGAAACTGTTTACTGGAAAGATTATTTTGTTGCTGGAACCCCTCAGGTTGCTACAACTTTAGGTTTGAAATTCAATCATAATTATTGGTGGGTTAACATAAATGCTAACTATTTTGATCGTATTTTCTGCGATCTAAACCCTGAAAGAAGAACTATTTCTGCTAGAGGTACTTGGAATTTAGATAATCCAGACGAAGCAGCTATTTATCATCAAATTGTGGATCAAACCAGACTAAAAGGTCAGTTTACACTAGACTTTTCTATCAGTAAAAGCTGGAAAATTAAAAAGAATTTAATATCTTTCAACGTTAGCATTACTAACATCACCAATAATACCAATTTAGTTACATCTGCTTGGGAACAATACCGTTTTGACTACAGAGAATACAACTCCTCCAAATATCAAAACAAATACTATTATGCATTTGGAACTACATTTTATGCGGGTGTAAATTATACATTTTAATCACTTTTGAAATTTAGAAAAATGAAAAAAATAAAATCATATAAAATATTGACTATTTGGGTGTTATTATCCATGGCATTGGTTTCTTGTAATGAACCCGAAGTGATTCCTTTATTGGTTTATAACGGTCAAGCTACTCATACAATCGAACAGTTATACGAAATGTATACTTTAGGAACTGTTCCTGCTACATATATCGAGGATTCGATTATTATTTCAGGTATAGTAACCTCAACAGATGAATTTGGATCCTGTTATAAAGAGATCTATATTCAAGATAGTACAGGAGGTATCAGTATTAGAACAGCAAATTCAACCTATTTCAATAAATATAGAGTTGGACAACGAGTTTTTGTCCTATGTAAAGGATTGTCATTGGGCTGTTATATTTCAAATAGTGGCAATACCGGATGGTATCAATTAGGATTATGGGGCAATGGTGAAATGCAATATTTACCTACCAATATGGAGAATAGACACATTTTCCGTTCCGGATATACCCTACCCGAACCTACACCAAAAACAGTCACATCAACTTCTGATCTTATTGAAAATGATTTTCATACGTTAGTTCAACTTGTTAATTGTGAGTTTGTTGATGCTAATGGAAGTAATCTATATTTTGATAGTTCTCAAGGGTACTCTGCTATAAACAGAAATATCAAATTACAATCCGGTAATCAACAAATTATTGCCAGAATAAGTCAATATAACAATTGGGGTGATACCATTCTACCATCAGGGAAATTGAATATAAAAGGTATATTATCAAAATATGGATCAGATGTACAATTAGTTATAAGATCTATTAATGATGTTCAAGTATTACCTCCTCCAGGAGGAACTGTTGTTTTTCAATATGATATGCAAACTAGTCCTTTTACACAAGGTTGGACAACTACAAGCGTTCAAGGAAGTAATGTATGGACTTATAATTCAGGATTTAAATTGGTTCAAATGAGTGGATCAACTTCCGGTACTACCGAATCATGGTTTGTTTCTCCGGCTTTAAATTTCGGAGCTTATAGAAATATTACATTATTCTTTACTAATAATAATTTTAATGGAATTGCAAATGCTTCAAACTTTCAACTCCAATATACTACAAATGGTTCCACATGGACTCCATTAACGATATCTCCATTCCCATCAACATCAACATTCACTGAAACATCTGTTGCTTTACCTGATGCTGCCATCTCAAATCCAAACTTTAAAATTGCTTTTAAGTATGTTGATGACACCAATTCCAGCTGGTCAATTTCAAATATTCAATTTAAATCAAATGCCAATTAATCATGAAAACGATAAAATATAATTCACATTTTTTACTTGTTACTATACTTCTTTCGGTTGTATTAATCGGATGTAACAAAGAATGGGATGCCCCTGAATTTCAAGTTCCTGTTTATAATGGACCTCAACCTAACCATACAATACAAGATATTAAAAATAAGCATCTTGTATTAGATTCTTACATTTTAGATTCCATCTGTAGTTATGATGAAGAATTTATTGTTGATGGTGTTGTAATTAGTACAGATGAAGGTGGAAACTTCTATAAATCGATTGTTATTCAAGATGAAACTGGTGCTATTGAAATCCAAATGGATATGAATGGTTTATTTAATTTTTATCCACTTGGACAACGTGTGATTATTGACTGTAGAGGATTGGTAGTTGGCGATTACAATAGATATTATCAAATTGGATGGATTTATCAAAGATATAGCATCGGAAGACTGAACAGTATTGCATTTAATAAATATATCCAAAAAGATGGACTTCCAAGTTTAGAAAATGTTCCAGCACCTGTTTTAGGAACTCAAATTGATTTTAATAGTTTGAATGATGTTGGCAAATTAGTGAAACTTGAAAATTGTCAGTTCGATCAGGCTTCCTGGGGAAAACCTTTTTCTTACAACGAATATGTGACAGAACATACTTTAAATATTTCAGGAGTTGCTACACCTGTAGTTGTTAGAACATCCAATTATGCCAGATTCAGAAGTTTAAAAGTTCCATCATCAGTAGGAACAATTTACGGCATTTTAACTGTATATAACGACACGTATCAACTTATGATCAGAAACAGAGCAGATATTCAATTTGAAGGTATTGATGAGCCATCAGAAGAGATTGTTAAAGAATTCGTATTTGACAACAATTCAATTGGTACAGGTGGCTGGAGTATTAATGATACAACTAGTGCAACACCATGGCGTTTTGTTAGTTATATGGGAGAAGAATTTATGAATCATACTTTTAACCATTCAAATATTGCTATGGATGATTGGTTAATCTCTCCTATCATTGATGTAACTACCACTACTGATTCCTATATCAGATTATTCCATAAAATGGATTTTTCAGGATTACAAGATTATTATCGAATTTATTATACAACAGATGTCGATGCACCATTTAATGCAGACAATTACCAACCATTACCCATTATTACCATGTTTACTTCTGCTTACGGTAATAGTAATGATATTGCAATATCTTCTATTAATTCAAATAGATTTAAAATTGCGATCAGATACAATAATGATGGAGGTAATTGGTCCGAATCATGGTATATCAAAAGTCTATCAATTATTAAAAAGTAATGGAATTTAAACTAAACACTATTGAAGAGGCTTTAGAAGATTTTAAAGCAGGAAAATTCTTGATTGTCGTAGATGATGAAGATCGTGAAAATGAAGGTGATTTTATAATTGCTGCAGAAAAAATTACCCCTGAAAAGGTTAACTTCATGTTGCAATATGGCAGAGGTGTACTATGTGCTCCCATATCTGACACCAGATGTAAAGAATTAGATTTAGACATGCAAGTACTATCCAATACTTCAATACATGGAACACCGTTTACAATAACTGTAGATTTACTTGGACATGGATGTACAACAGGTGTCTCTATGCATGATCGTGCTGCTACTATTAAAGCTTTGGCCGATCCTAACCTTAAACCTGAAGACTTGGGAAGACCGGGACATGTTAATCCATTAAGAGCAAGAGAAGGCGGTGTATTAATTAGAGCCGGACATACTGAAGCAACTGTAGATTTAGCCCGTTTGTCAGGATTGTATCCTGCCGGGGCGTTAATTGAGATCATTAATCCGGACGGAACAATGGCCAGATTACCTCAGTTGATAGAAGTAGCTCAAGAGCATCATATCAAAATTATTTCTATTCAGGATCTAATTGCTTATCGTGTTAAAAATGAAAGCCTAATTCGTAAAGAAGAAGAGGTAAATTTACCTACAGATTGGGGAAATTTCCAATTAATAGCTTATACCCAGTTAAATAATGGGTTGGTACATTTTGCATTAAAAAAAGGTGATTGGGAAAAGGATGAAGAAATTTTAGTACGTGTACACTCTTCATGTATTACTGGTGATATTTTTGGATCTGCAAAGTGTGACTGTGGCAGTCAATTGCATAGAGCTATGAGTATGGTAGAACAAGAAGGAAAAGGATTGGTTTTATATATGATTCAAGAGGGTCGTGGTATTGGAATTATCAATAAACTAAAAGCTTATAATTTACAAGCTAAAGGTCGCGATACCGTACAAGCCAATTTAGAATTAGGATTTAAAGCTGATGAACGTGATTATGGAGTTGGGGCTCAAATACTTAGAGATCTAAATGCAACCAAGATCAGATTAATCACCAATAATCCTGCTAAAAAAATTGGATTAAGTGGACATGGAATCACCATTGTAAGCACTGAGCCTATCATTATACCACCCAACGATAAGAATTTCAATTATCTTAAGACTAAACAGATCAAGATGGGACACAATCTACACCTTGAATAGTGAATAGTGAAGAGTGAAGAGTGTAGAGTGAATAATCGAGCACATGAGCAATCGAGCAATCGAGCACATGTGCTTTTAGTTTTTAGGGTAAAAAATTTCGAAAGTATTATCCTCGTATAGAAACACCATTTTCTTTATTTTTTTATCCTCACGAGAATTAAATATTTTGTCAGGAACTGAATCTACAGCTTGATTTTTATATTCTCGTGGCTTAATTTCTGGTTCAATTTTCGGAATTTCTCTAGATAATTCATCGTTATCAACACTTTTTTCAATTGTGATTTCCGGTGTAATTATTCGTGTAGCTTGTTTTATTTCCGAATTTGTGTCAATATGACTGAATAAATCAGGTTCAGTTTTTTCAATTACACTTTTTTCAACTGAAATTGGATTGGACTCATTTTTTAGCATGGATCCCATTCCCATCATTAACCACTCCGTTTTAATTTGTGGAAAAGCGATTAAGATCTTTTTGATTAAATCCAAACTTGGTTGATTCCTTCCGGAAAATAGATGTGTTAATCCAGATCTATTTATTCCTAACTCTAAAGCAAATTGAGCTGGTGTTAATCCACTATAACTCATCACTTGTTTAATTCTGTCAATCATTTTTAATAATTTACATTTGTAATCATTCTAATGGAGTATTTACAATTGTATTTTTGATTTATTTCTGTAAATAATCGTTACAAAAATATCAAAATATATTGTACTATATCGTATTGTTCATAAAAATATTATTTAATACTTTAGTAAAGCAACATAAAATACTGATATATAATCATATATAAATAATATATGTATTATATAATATATGTTAATATCCAAATCTAACTATATATATTAATACTTTATTAAATACTTGTATATGTATTAGTATTCAATTACTTACATATTTTTTATTAATATATTTTAATTATTTCAGGTATATTCTAGAATTTGTTAGTAATGTAATCGTTTTGTATCAATTATTGAATGTTTACTTTTGTAACTTCAAATAAATATTACATTTGTATACACGTTCTATATGATCGTTACACTTGTAACATCTAATCGTGTTTACATTTGTAATACTTTTTAATGATAAGAAATTTAAATTTTTAAAGAGTCAACTTGATTACATCTCAAATATTCAATTCTCATTAATTTAAAATTATGGTTTACTCCTACCCTATATTTATTGTTAGGTAGAAAGTCAGGTAATTTGGAATCAAGCTAAAGCTGTTAATTAATGTTAGCGAAATTCCCTGAAGAAAAAAATAAAATAATTATGATCATTTGATATCAATTCTATTAAAATAAGTATATTTGCATTTATAATTATATAAACTAAATTTGTTTATGAAAGGACGCGATTCACAACCACATATCGGAATTTTTGGAAAAAGAAATAATGGAAAAAGTTCGTTAATAAATCAACTCACCGGTCAGGATATCGCCATTGTTTCTGATACACCCGGTACAACTACGGATCCAGTTAAAAAGTCAATAGAGATTTTTGGAATTGGACCAACAGTAATCGTTGATACTCCCGGTATAGATGATATTGGAGAGCTTGGAAAGAAAAGAGTTCAAAAAACGAATGAAGTACTTAAAACTATAGATTTAGCTATTATTGTATTAACTGATTATGAATTAGGAGAATATGAAACTCATTTGATAGAAAAATTACATTCTTATGAAACGCCATATATTCTTGTAAATAACAAATCCGATTTAAAATTAAATGCATTAAAAACAGAAACTAAAGGTGAAAAAGTAATTTCTGTTAGTGCTCATACTGGTTTTGGAATTCAGGATCTGATCAATGAAATGATTGAAAAAATGCCATCTACAGCTTACATTTCTCACTCCCTATTAGAAGGAATCATCTCAAAAGGGGATCAGGTTTTATTAATAACACCTATTGATTCAGAAGCTCCGGAGGGTCGAATGATCTTACCCCAAGTTCAAATGCTAAGAGATGTTCTTGATAATGATGGTGTTGCCATTTTTATTAAAGAGGATAGAATCACTGATTATTTAGAGAATAATACAGCACCAAAGTTAGTAATAACTGATAGTCAGGTGTTTAATAAAATTTCTTCGCAAATTCCGAACGAAATTCCTTTTACTAGTTTTAGTATTGTTTTAGCTCATCATAAAGGTGATTTTGAAAATTATTTAATTGGAACTCCTCAAATTGAGAATTTACAAGAAGATGACCATATATTAATATTAGAGTCCTGCACTCATTTGACTTCATGTGAAGACATTGGAAGATTCAAAATACCTAGATGGTTGCAGGAATACACCCACAAAAAGTTACATTTTACAGTCGTTCCCGGTCTGGAAGATATAAAAGATTACTCTAAATATAAACTTGTTATTCAATGTGGTGGATGTATGATTACTAGAAAACAGATTCTAAATCGTTTAAAACCGGCAATAGAACATAATATTCCAGTCACAAATTACGGAATGTTAATAGCTTACATGTCGGGAATTTTTAATAGAGCAACTTCTGTTTTTAGATAAAATTTGTATACTTTTGCGGGTTCAAAATTTAAGAAAATGAAAAACGAAAAGATTGCAATTATTGGGGCTGGAAGATTTGGATTTGCTATTGCAAAAAGATTGTCCAACAAAGGTGCTGAAGTTTTAGTTATAGACTCTACCCTATCAGTTATCCAAGAGATATCTGATGATGTAGCATTTGCAGTTTGCGCCGATGCGACCAATAAAAGAGCATTAGAGGCTGAAAATATTATGGATTTTGACACTGTTATCATCGCCATAGGAAATGATTTTGAAGCACGGTTATTGTGTGCCGCAAATCTTTTAGATATGAAAATCAAAAGAATTGTTTGCCGTACACTAGGTGAAAATCAAAAACTGATTCTTCAGAAAATGGGAATTACAGAGTTTCTATCCCCTGAAGATGAAGTGGGTACCTTATTGGCTGATCGTTTGATGAATCCTAATATATTGACCTATTTACAATTACCTGATGAATATCGTATTGCTGAAGTTTTGACACCCAGTTTAATTGTAGGTATGACTATTGAAGAGGTTAACTTTAGAGATAATTATAGAATAAGTTTGATTACTATTCGAAGAACTGAACAAGATTCTGCAAAATATGAACTTCCTGAAGAACACATTATTGGTGTTCCGGAAAATTCAACAAAAGTGAATGAAAATGATATATTCGTTTTGTTTGGTAAATCAAGTGATATTGATGTCTTTATCAATGCTAATCAATAAAAGCCATGCCGCTTTCAAAATTTGAATCATTAAAAAGAAAATATAAAATGCATATTTCTGACAACTCCGAGAGAGTTGCCAAAGTATTTCAGTTTATTAGTTTGATCTTTTCACTTGTCACTTTATTAGCTGTATTCTATTATCATGGATTTTTTCTCACTAAAGAATCCATTTTTAATATACATTTATTAATTTTCTGCAGCCTAGTATTTTATATTATAAAGTATTTTATTTCTGCTTTTTATTCTTTAAAATGGAAACAATATATTAAAGAAACCCGATTTGAAGCATTCATTTTAGCCATTTTTGTTTTAAGCTTTATAATAGTTGAAATATTTAGATTAGATGTTGGATTCCTTGAAAATTCAAGGTTTGGTGGTTCTTTTGTTATTTTTATACAAATCTATTTTATTCTGATTTCATCTATTGAATTATCTAAAGCTTCAGGATTTCTTACTAAATTTAATCTGAGTCCACCTGCAATGATGGTGCTTTCATTCTTATTTCTAATCCTTACCGGAACATTTTTACTCATGATGCCGAGAATGACAACAAATGGCATTACTTTTATTGACGCACTCTTTACTTCTACCAGTGCATGTTGTGTTACTGGTCTGTCTGTCATAAATACCGGAACTGACTTTACTATGAGAGGCCAGGTCATTATCATGATTTTAATTCAATTAGGTGGTTTAAGTATCCTCTCCTTTGCATCATTTTTTGCATCTTTCTTTTCAAAATCTCAAGTGAGTTTGAAACAAAAATATTTTGCCAAAGACTTTCTATCTGCCAATAAAACATCTGAAACGTCCGTAATGATTAGACAAATCATTGCATCTACCTTTATTATTGAAGCAACCGGCGTTGGTTTATTATTTTTGAATTGGAAAACTACTTCCCTATTTGCAACAGATGGTGAAGCTTTTTATTATGCTCTTTTCCATACCATTTCAGCATATAACAATGCAGGATTTAGTTTATGGAATGCTAACTTTATGGATCAGGCAGTTGTTCATAGCTATTTTCCGCAAATCATCATCATGATCCTCATTTTCTTGGGGGGTATTGGATTCTTCGTCCTTAGTGATTTCTTTGGTAAAGAAGCCATTCAAGCTAGAAAAAAATTCAAGTGGAAAAAATTAATGCCAAGCACTAAGATCGTTTTAATTACAACTTTCATAATATTATTTTTCGGTACTCTTTCCTTTTTCATTCTGGAATACAATCATTCATTAGCTGATAAAAATAGTATCCCAGAAAAAATCGTTTCTTCTCTTTTCCAAATAGTTACATCAAGAACAGCCGGTTTTAATATCGTAAATATGGCAAAAATTTCTGCTCCTGCTTTAATTATTACGATGCTGATCATGTTTATTGGTGCTTCCCCAGGATCTACTGCAGGGGGGATTAAAACAACTACAGCATTTGTCATTTTTAAATCTGTTGTTGCTACAATTAGGGGACGAAAACATATTGAATTTCAGAAGAAAACAATCCCATTTGACTTAGTGGATAAATCATATTCGATTACAATCATGTCAGCTTTAATCATAGCTATTTCCGTTTTTGCTTTAACCATTTTTGAACCTCAAATGGGCTTCATCAACTTGTTATTTGAAACAGTATCAGCATTTGCAACCTGTGGTTTATCTACAGGAATAACATTTGATCTAACAGATGCAGCCAAATATGTTTTAGTTTTTGATATGTTTATAGGAAGATTAGGAACTCTTACTTTTGCCTTCGCTCTAAGTAAAAGGATTAAAGAATCAGAACATATGTACCCTTCAACCTATTTTATGGTTGGATAATATATGGCGCTTTTAATTCATTATTAAGTATATCTGCAATGTGAACCACTTCAATATTAAGATCTACTGTACTTAAAAATGCATCAATATGTTGAAGACAATGAATATCAGTTGATGTAATATATTGTGCCCCAGAATGATACATTCTCAAAACGATATCTTCTAACATTTTATCAGATAATTCAGGATTTGATCCGGCCAAGGCACCATTTGCAGAACAACAAGTATTAATCTCCGGATCTATCAATAGCTCAAGTCCTTCCGTATTTTTTAATAATATTTCAGGTTCTTGATCTAATTTATAACTATTTCTGGCAGAGCAGGATTTATAATAAAAAACCCTTCCATTAAAATGATTGTTTAATTTAGTGATATTTTTCACATTCACTAAATAATCACATAAATCAAAAACATTTTGAGTAAAACTATTGAGTTCAGCCGGAACTGCAGTATTATGAAGCAAAGATTTATAATAATTTTTAATATAAGCAGCACAAGCAGTTGAAGGGATTACAGTAGCTCTTTTATACTCTTTGATATCAAATAATTCCTGAAGCATTTTGTGAGCCAACTGTTTGGACATCTCTTTTTCCCCTTGAAAATAAAAACACCTACCACAGCAAGTTTGTTCCGGATTGTAAACTACTGTATCTCCAATACTTTCCAAAATATTTATAACACTATTAGGAATAAGTGGACTGAACATATCCATCGTACAAGGTATAAAAAGATTCACTTTGCTCATAGTTGACTTTAATTTAGATTAATGATTTGCAAAAATATGAAAAGATTTTAACCAATATTGAATTATTATAAATATATTTGCACAAAAAATTGTTTATGAAAAAAATATTTACATTAATCGTTGTCAGTCTATTCATCCAGACGCTTTTGTTTTCACAAACAAATCAAGTAGATAAACCTGCATATCTTATTTATAATGCTCAAGGCGAATTAGTTTCCTTTTCAACCATGATCCAGACCATTACAAAAGCAGATGTTTGTTTATTCGGAGAACTTCATAACGATCCGATCTCCCATTGGCTTGAATTAGAGATCATGAAATCATTATATGAAATCAAGAAAGATAGTTTGATTGTAGGAGCTGAGATGTGGGAATCAGACAATCAACTGCTTTTAGATGAAGCTTTTACGAATAAATTTTACGATGAAGCCATGTATATTGAATCTTCAAAATTGTGGCCAAATTTAAAATATGACTACCTTCCTTTGTTACAATACGCAGTAAAAAACAACCTTAAATTTATTGCAACAAATATTCCGAGGCGTTATGCTCGTATGGTTTCGAAAATGGGAATTGAATCTTTAGATGGTTTATCTCCGGTTGCAAAAGGATATATTGCTCCCCTACCCATTCCGATAGATTTAAATGAATATGCTTATAAATCTATGATTCAAGACATGCCTAGTGGTGGTAATATGAAAATGGTTAATCCTGAGAATTTGGCGAAAGCACAAGCTGTAAAAGATGCAACTATGGCCCATTTTATTTTAAAGAATTGGGTTTCCGGATCCCTATTTTATCATTTTCATGGTGAGTTTCATTCTGCTTTTTATTCGGGAATAACCTATTATTTAAAAAATTACAATCCAAAAGTCAAGGTAAAAACCATTTCAATCGTAAAGCAGAGTGATATTCAGAAATTGGATGCAGAAAATTTGAATCGGGCTGATTTTGTAATAGTAGTCCCTGAGGAGATGAGTGTAACTTATTAAAATGCTTGATATACAATCACTTCTCCATTATCGAATTGTATACTAAATTGATCAGCTATCGATTCATTAAGACTTCCTTCCCAAAGATATTCAAAAATACGATCTACTACCGGATATTTTAAACCTTGAAAAGTTAGTTTTGTTTCTTTAGAAATAGGAAAAACTGAAACTTGCTGACCCGGAAATGATTGAAATGTGGATGTTTTAGTTATCGGGGAAAAAACACCAAAATTGGTCACCATTTTTAATGAGGATTGCACCATATCATGCTGATTCAATGTCACATAGTAAGAATGCATGATCGATAAATTGGCAATCGAATGGTCTTCCCTTTTGCCAAACCCTCCTAAAATGGTGATATTATACCATTGTTTGGACAAACAATATTTTAGCGCTTTTTGTAAATCATTATACTCCTCACTGGAATCCCTGTATATTCTATCTCTAAATTTAGTAAAATCAGATTGTGAAATGGAATCCATATCACCAACGATAACTTCCGGAATATAACCAAGTTGTATTAAATTCGAAACAGCGCCATCACAGCAAACCACATGCTCAGCACTCTCTAACAAACCAATAGCTTGATCATGAGTTGGAATATCTCCATTTGCCAAAATGATTGTAAGTCCCATTTATTCAAGATTTAATAAATCATTATTCTTAACAATATCATATACAGGTACTTTCAATTCATCCTGTAAAACCTGACATAAAAGATCAGAATTTATAACATAACCGGATGGCGAAGTTGGATTTATACAGATGGCAATGCATTTGTTTTTGTATAAGAGTTTTAGCTGTCCACCTGCTTTCAGAAATCCATTTACCGCTTCTGGTTTAGCAAAAATACGTGTAAAGTCTTTAACGATTAAAACTGTTTTCGAGATCTCTTTTTGAATTCTTAAAAAGTTCAGAATATTATCTGTTATAGCTCCTGAAATGTATATAACATGTCCATAATCAAATAGTTGGTCTTTATATTTATTCAAAACTACCGCTGAAGGAATATGAAGATCGTGAATTACATTATTTTGATCAATAGCATAAATTCCATTTTCAATCTCTTTCAATTGAGAAATTAATTCATTATTTGTTGACTCAAACAAGGGAAGATGAATCAATTGAAAGACAAATTTTGTTTTTTTTAGTAATTCCGGAATATGAGGAGAAACAGCTGCTCCGGTGGTTAAAACCAAACTTTCTGTTATAACCGGAGATCCCGAAGATTTTTTAGATAAAGCACCATCTATTATCGTCAAATCTACCTTCAATGCTTTCATTTGGAACAAAAGTTGTTCCAGCCATTTGGTAGTATTTGGGCCAGACAGGATCACTTTGCCATGAGTTAAAGCTTTTGCTGTGACTAGACGTCCAAGTGAAGTTTTTCTATCTGAGAGGTCAATTATTTCAGAGGTGATTGACCTCTCTCGATAGTGTTTTTCGGTTGTAATAAAATAATTTCCATTATTAAGGAAAATTTCAGGCTTGTGGGTTTGAGTCACCTGATCCACATTTTCACCGTCAATACCAATAGAGGTTACAGCTACTTTTACCTTTTCAGATCCTGTAATAGTTAGTTTTTCATTATTTTGTATTCTTTTGAGGATATAATTCAGACATTCGGTTTTACCGGTGTTTTTCTCCATTCCAATAATTGATAGGGTGGAAAATTGAAGTATATCATCAATGAAAGGCATTTTAGTTATGATTAGTATGTCTCTCTTTACGAGCAAGATGTGAAGGTTCTATCGCCAAGCGATCTCCATTTAATAGTGAAGCGACACCATCCACTTTTTTACCTGCTTTACAATCGGGACATTCACAATGACTTACATAATCATCAGGTTCAGTGTAAGTTGTGATTACACCTTCATAATTACGAAGAACCACACGATTTGTACCTCTTGTGATTAGATAATCGGGCATAACAGGTATTTTGCCACCACCACCGGGAGCATCAACTACAAATGTTGGAACAGCATATCCGGAAGTATGTCCTCTTAATGATTCAATAATTTCAATTCCTTTAGAAACAGAAGTTCTAAAATGTTCAATACCCATGGATAAATCACATTGATAAATATAGTAAGGACGAACTCTGATTTTCACCAAGTTATGAACTAATTTCTTCATCACAAAAGGACAATCATTAACACCTTTAAGTAGAACAGATTGATTTCCAAGAGGAATACCTGCATTAGCCAATTTAGCACAAGCTTCAGCAGCTTCAGGTGTAATTTCATCAGAATGGTTAAAGTGTGTATTAAGCCAGATTGGATGATATTTTTTCAACATATTCACTAAATCATCGGTGATTCTTTGTGGACAAACCACTGGTACTCTGGATCCAATTCTGATAATTTCCACATGAGGAATAGCTCTTAAACGTTGAATTATTGATTCCAATAAACGATCGCTCACCATTAAGCCATCTCCGCCTGATAAAAGTACGTCTCTTACCTGAGGGGTTTGTGCAATATAATCAATCGCCTTTTGGATATTATCTTCAGGTGAAGTACCATCTTTTTGACCTGCAAATCTTCTTCTGGTACAGTGACGACAATACATGGAACACATATCTGTGATCAAGAATAAAACGCGATCAGGATAGCGGTGTGTAAGTCCAGGAACAGGTGAATCTTCATCTTCATGCAAAGGATCCAAAAGGTCAGCTGCTGCCTGATGTGTTTCATTAATAGTTGGAATCGATTGTTTTCTGATCGGACAATTAGGATTTTCTGGATCAATAAGACTCAAATAATATGGAGTAATCGCCATTCTAAGCGTTTTCAATGATTCTTTAACACCATTTTCTTCATCCGGGGTTAAATTAATGTACTGTTTTAATTGGTCTAAGGTTTCAATTCTGTTTCTAACTTGCCATTTCCAATCGTTCCATTGTTCATCCGTTACCGTTGGAAAAAGTTGCGCTCTTCTACTTGACATATTTAAAAAGTTAATTTATATTTTGTTAATTATTTAATAATCAATGAAATAAAGATTTTTAGTATTAATTATGCTAAAATGCAAATTTACTAGAAATTTTCTACTTTTTGGGGTTCAAAAATGTAATTTATAAATAATTAAGAAATCAGTAATTGCATCCCATGAGGAATCAGCTGTTGGGTTAATGCTAGGCAATCCTTGTATGTTTTCGTTTCAAAAAAAGGAGGGTCAAAAGAACTGAAAGAGTTCCCACTAATTGGCATGCAAACCCCCATATAATATCCGGACGATGATAATAAAAATGGATTTGATGTTCCCCTTTTGGAACCATAACCGACAACATTGAAGTATTCATAGGATTTATTTTCAATGGTTTACCATTTTCTGTTTTTGCTTTCCATCCAGGGTAATAACTTTGACAGACCACTAATGGTCGCTCAATCCGGAAATTTGTTTTTACAATGATATTTCCTGGTTCAAACTCACACAAATCTAAGGTACAAGTCGAATCTAAATATTTTTTTGCAAGTGACATTTTATCAGAATAGGCCGTATCAGGCGAAATCTCTAATGCTGTTTCAGAATATTGTACCAACTTTGGGAAAAAGGCCACTTTTGGAAAATAAAGCTCCTCCCCTTTTCTGATATTTGGAGTCGTCATTATTTCAAAGTTCTTAAGGATCACTCCTTTATAACTAAACCATTCTACTTGTTTTGAAAAAATTCCTAAATTTCTCCACAAGTAAGGATATGGTGTTTTCCAATAAATTTGATTACTGGTTGTTATCTCTTTTGGTATCACATAGTTTTCAGGCATTTTGTTAAGGAAAGAGTTCAACTCACTATTTGTTAATTCTTTTATATACCCCGTTTTATGGATACAAAAAGCTCCATTCCCGATCAAATCCACTAATAAAACAAACGCAAACCATTTGATTTGATTGGGTTTGAAATAGATCCAAACTACTGCCAACCCTAAACAAAACAACTGAATAATCCCTTGAATAATAAATTTAAAATAGATTGGTTTATCTAAGATATTATTCCAAGTAGTCGTTTTCAACTCTTGCCAAAACTGAATTTGATTTTTTACATACAAAATGCTTATAAAAAACAGTATCGCCCCCCCCAATAAAAACATAACTATTTTGATTATTTTGAGTTTCTGAGCATAATGATTCAATCCATGAATGGCAACAATTAGTAAAGGAATTATAATAAACAACCTGAAAATGGAGGGTAATCTCATCATATTAATGAGTGGAATGTAATTGAAAGCCCAGCGGTGAAATGGTAAATATTTTCCTACAGCTAATAATAAAGCAATAATACCTATTCCAATAAAAAAGGAGGTTAGATGATCTTTTTTCTTTAACAATCCTGTAAAAATGAAAGGTAATAACAATATTCCAATATAGATAGATGACATAGAAATATCATTTTTAATAAAATTCCCTTCCGTACAGGCAATAAATGGAAAAAATAGGGATAAAAAAGATTGGGGAGAATAGGAACAAGATATTTGAGAATCGTACGATAATGGCACTCCCCTAGTCATTAGCCCTTTAATTTCTACAAAAGAGATTAAAGCAGGTAATGTCAGAATTATCGTTATCACGGCAGTGAGCAATAATAGCCCACCTGTTTTTAGAACAAATCTTTTAGTAATTTTCTTTCTATTTTTGATGGCAAAATAAATAGAAATTGCTAGGAAAAGATAAGCTGTTAAAATCCAAAAACCAGGATATCCCCCATTAAAGAGCAAAGATGCAAAAATCGCAATAAAAAGGGAGGCTTTTAATGATGGGTTATGGTAAAAATGAATAGTCCAGTAAATGATCCATGGGATCCAGGTTGCAGCTATAATCCAGGCTATATGTTGTACATTTCCAACAAAAAACCCCGACAACATATAAGCAACCGCTATTATAAATTGAACATTTTTTTGATTTGTAAAATGTTTTGAAAGAAAGAAAAAACCTAATCCGCCAAAAAATGCATGAAAAATATATTCAATTCCCCAGCAATAGGGATTATAATCGGTAAAAAGCGATAAAATCCATAGCGGTAAATAAAAAGTACCGGCCTGTGGGTCAGCATGAACCGGTAATCCCATCGATTGGTATGGAATCCATAAAGGAAAAATTCCATTCCGAATCGATTCTAACATAAAATATCGACCAGGGAAAAATTCATCGGCAAAATCGTAGATTGGAGCAAATATTAGGAACCAAAAATAGCCTAAGACCGCTACCAACAGAATAAATATCGGATATTTAAATTTTTGAAATAGGAGTCGCATCTAGATACTTTGTTTTGGCAAAAATACCAATTATTTCATTAAATCCATTAAAACATAAATCGAATCAATAGAATGAATATGTTCATTATTAATTTTCAGATAATTTACCATTCCTATCAAAACTTCATTTCTAATCTGTTTTTGAGGTTGGTAATCTACATTATGTTCCAAAAGTTTTGAAAAATACTTACTCCCTTCAACCGATAAATATAAATGATTTTCTTGCGAAATAGTAACAAATCGATTATCTTCTAAAGAAAAATAGGGCTTATGTTCAGAATAATCATTTTCAGGAGAAATTCCCAAACAATGAAATAAATCTATCATAAAAAATAAATGGATATCAGGTTTATATGTTTGAGGATTATCTAAATCATATAAAGCATTTTTCATTAAATGAAATAAAGTTTTATCCTCAAGTGAAGAATATAAAAGCTTATAAAACAATTCATTATAAAAAAACAAAATTGCATTTTTAGAAGGATCAAAAGGTATTGTTTTATAATGAGTTACAAAATTTACATCTTTTATAAAAGAGAGTTTATGCAAGGAATGATCATCAAAAGTGATTTCTAAGAGTGCTAATGAAGAAAAGTAATATTGATTGATTTTTGATTTTTTAGAAAAGGCATTTTTAATAATAAAGGATTGTGTTCCAAAGTCTTCAGTAAATATTTTCACAATAATACTGGTTTCTGAATATTTAGTACGATGAAGAACAATTCCTTTGGTTGTTACAAACATAACTATTTTACAAACAATAATTTAGCTACTTGCTTTTCTTCTCCGGTGTCGCTGGAAGCGAAAATAAAATAGACACCAGTGGCTGGTCGATTACCATTGAAATCTTTTCCATTCCAGGTTAAAGTACCCCCATTAGCATATCCTTGCCATAACAAAAATCCGGATCCATCAACTACTTTACAGAATGAATTTTCCATTAATCCCTTAACGGTAATAACACCGGTATAATCTTCTCTAACCGGATTTGGGAAGACTAAATAATCATTATAATTTGATGCACCTTCAGTAGCTGTACCTCTATAAGAAATGATTCCGGCAGTTGTACCAAAGTAAACCTCACCAGATTCTTTATCCATAGTAATCGTAGTAATTTGATTAGAAAGTAATGGTGAATTATCTTCGTCAAAATTTAACAATTGTTCTGTACCATTTTCTGAAATGAGAAATACCCCTGCTTTAGAAGTTCCCACCCATTTTCGATTGGCTCCATCAACTACAATTGAGTTAACCATCTCAAATTCAAATAGATTTTGAACATATCCATTTTGTTCTAACAAGATATTTTTGGCATATAATTGTTTTGAAAAAACATTTGAAGGATTATAAACAACTTTTATAGATCTGTCGCACCCAATCCAAATATTTCCATTTAAATCCTCAGTAATACAATTGATTTGCTCCGTAGGAATATTTGCACTACCATTCATATCAATCTGAGCAATTCTATCATCCGTTTTATCGTCAATTGTTTTATTATCATCGTATACAATCAATCTATTTTGTCTTGGAAAAGTGATCCATTTATAATTTCTGGAATCCACTAAAACATGTTCTGCCACATTATCTTCAACACCAGGAATATAGGGAGAAAGGCTAAATGATTGCCATGTCCCATCTTTTTTCATTACTTTTAGAGGTTGAGAAACTTTACTATTTGCAATCCATAAATTGTTATAGTCATCAAAACAGAGACCAGACACAAAAACATATTTTAAAGTATCACTAAAAGCAGCTTGAATAGCCTGAAGTGGAGAGTTATAGGAGTTAAACTGATTTGTAATTACACCATTTTCAAGTTTAAAAAGGCCACCTGCCCAGGAACCTACGTACATTTCTGTATTTTTTTTAGGATTTATAATCACTTTCGTCAAATCATGAGGTTGCAGATAATTATAAAATGGAGTTGTAATATATGACCAAGCTTGGTTTTTAAAAGTACTTAATGAAGGTGGGATATAATTGAATCCCCAACCAGCTCTTGAACCTGGAACGGTTGCTAAAAAACCATCTACACAATCCATACTCTCTACCATTTCAGTTGCAGGCCCTTCTAAAACATAAAGCACAGGATAGGTTAACACTCTGTTGTAATACGCCAAACCATGATATTGATCAGCAATCCACATGAGATCCTGACCATCAAATGCGACGTCTCTTCCCATTGATAATTGAGTGCCATCTAACCATTTATAAAAAGCTTTCCGATTAAGATTTGTGTCATAAATGGATAATATATCCCAATCCAGAACAGCTAATTCATCATTTTGTTTTTTAAGACTTCTTAATTGCAATGGACTCAAATCATTATTATAACTCCAAATTCCATTATCATATACAAACATAGAATCTTTAGTTTCACCGGGTTTATTAACAATCAGGTAATTTCCAAAAGATTCAATAAAATTATATTTAAAAGTATCGAGAGGATTTTCGAACGTCCATGCTGAAAAGTCTGGAATTCTTATATCATCTTTTTGAATTGAAAAAACGCCTTTTTCCGATGCAAGATAAAACTTATCATTGTATTTTGTAATACCTAAAATTTGATAATTAGTACCATTAAGTGCAGTAAACCAAGTATCTTTAATTAAAAATGTTGAAAGATCGATAACAACAACGCCAAATCCTGTAGCTAAATACAAGATATTTCCATCTTCTAAGTAACTATTTATTTTTTTTGATCCAATAATTTGTTTATTTTTGATATCTGAAATATTAACAATTTCATCATTTTTGTAAAAGTCCAGATTAGAATTATTATAAATAATTAACAGCTGATTTGTACTAGACAAATAATAAATATTTTCGATTCCAATCTCTGATAATCCATCTATTTTGGAAAGTGTCGATTTTTCATAATTATTATTTTTATCCAAAACCATTAAATTCTTTTGAGTAGATGCATATATTTTATCCGGAGAAACTGCCACGTGAAAAAAAGATCTATATGGTAAATGTTCTCTAAATGAGCCAATTGGGATTTGAGAGAATACTAAAACATTGGAAAAAAGAATGGATAATAAAATATAAATTTTTATAACTTTTGTTGTCATAATTGAATATTTGATCTGTTGATAATTAATATTAACGATAAAAATCAAAATTTGTTTTATATTTTCTTAAACCACTAATAGAAATTGAAGAAGCTGCTAAACTTATCAGAATAACTGAAAGAAATACTATAATAAAATCGCTTGATTTCATAATAACAGGATAATAATCAATAATATAGCTTGCAGAGCCATCTCCTAGTTTAATCAATCCGAATTGTTGTTGTAAAACACATAAAATAAAACCAAAAAAGGATCCTAAAGTGGCGCCTATGAGTGAAATCAACATTCCTTCATATAAGAAAACGGATTTAATTAAATTTTTATTAGCTCCAAGTGTATTTAGAATTTCAATATCTTTTTTCTTTTCAACAATAAGCATTCCAATTACACCAATAATATTAAAAATGGCAACTAAAACAACAAAAGAAAGGATCAGATAAACCATTAATTTCTCTGATTTCATGGTTTTAAAGAGTAATTCTTCTTGTTGAAATTTATTTTGGACTAAGAATTGATCACCTACCACTTTTTCTATTTGAGATTGTTCAGAAAAGTTAGTAGAAGGATGTTTTAAAAAAATCTCATACGAGGTAACTTGATTGCCAAATTCACCTAATTCTCTAGCAAAATCAATTGGAACAAAAACAAATTTTTCATCATATTGAGTATGGGATAAAAAGACTCCGGATGGTTGAATGTAAAGAATTTGAAATGCATTAAGAGGATCTGAAAGATTTTTTTTATTTCTTTTGGGGTAATAAAATTGCAATAAATCCAAACCATTTAGGTTGATATTTAATGTACCGGCTAATGTAGCGCCTAAGACAGCAAAAGGTTTTTCATTTCTTTTAAGTTCAAACGAACCATCATAGATTAATTGATCTATTTTTGATTTTTTAGGATAATCATTGGAGACCCCTTTAAAATGGGTTAACATCTGTTTATTTTTAAAATAAACTAAAGTCAAATCAGAAACAACCTCCTGAACTGATTCAACATTATTGATTTTCATTAATTTATCAATGGAAATCATATTTTTAGGAAATGATTTGCCTTCAACAATAGTAATTTTATAATCAGGATTAAATTGATTAAAAGATTTGGAAACTAAATCTTCAAGACCATTAAAAACGGATAACACAATGATCAAAGCTGCTGAACTCACAAGAATTCCAACAGTTGAGATAATCGAAATGATATTAATAATATTATGTTTCTTTTTAGAAAACAAGTATCTCCAAGCTATAAAAAGAGCCGTTTTAATGGAATTAATTTTCACTATTCGTTTTTCAAAAGATTTTCAATATTTTCAATATAATCCAGAGAATCATCGATATAGAATTCTAAAGAAGGGACAATTCTCAACTGATTTTTCACCTTTTGGCCCATTTTGAATCTGATTTCTCTGGTATTAGTTCGGATTAATTTCAAAACGGCATTATTATCTTCCGCATTAAAAATGGAAAGGTATGCTCTGGCTATGGAAAGATCTTTTGTAATAGTAGCTTTAGTCACAGTAATCATACAATCATAAATAGGTAAAGAATCTTGTAAAAAGATATCAGCAAGTTCTTTTTGAATCAATTTAGCGATTTTATTTTGTCTGGTTGAGTCCATTTTTTTCAATTTAATTTGCAAAAGTAACAAAAAATAAGGAGTAAATACTCCAAATAAGATTGTTTTTATAAAAGACAAGATGGAATAGTTAGTTGATTAACTATTCTTTTGATATTGGTCAAGGAAATCTCCAACAATAAAAAATGATCCGGTTATCAAAATAAAATCCTTAGGAGATGCCATTTTTTGAACTTTTTGGAACGTTTTGAATGTAGATTCATTTAATATTTGGGCATTTAAATGATACTCATTAAACTTCTTAAGAAGAATTTTTGGATTTAAAGCTCTTTGAATTGGTGCTTTACAAATGTAATATTGAGGAGAATTGGGTAATATTTGTAAGATAGCCTCAATATCTTTATCCTCAACAAAACCAATAATAATATGAATTTTTTCAATATTTAACTTATCTATTTGAGATACCAAATACTGAAATGCTCCAATATTATGAGCTACATCACAAATGGTAAGCGGATTATGACTCAAAACCTGCCATCTACCCATAAAATGGGTGTTTTTCACAACATTTTCAATTCCTGCCTTGGCATAATCGTTTTTAATTTTAAAATAGGATTTTAGAATTTCAATAGCATGAAAATAGGTCGCTAAATTCTTCAACTGATAATCTCCCGGAATAGGTAAAATAAGATCGGGATAGATCAATTTTGTGTTATATTTGACTGAAACATGTGTCTGATAAGGATCTGAGTCATCAATAATGGAAAGCTTGATCTTATCAGCAACAAAGAAAGGAGCATTTTTTTGTGTAGCCACAGCCTGAAATACCGGGAGAGTTTTAGGATCCGATTCTCCAATCAGAACAGGAGTATTTGGTTTAATGATACCCGCTTTTTCAAATGCAATTTTGGGTAATGTATTACCTAATAACTGAGCATGATCAAAAGATATGTTGGTAATTATGGACAGAATGGGATTTATGATATTCGTAGCATCAAGCCGTCCTCCTAAACCTGTTTCAATTATAGCAATATCAACCTTTTCTGATGCAAAATAGTCGAAAGCGATAATGGTTGTGATTTCGAAAAAAGAAGGTTCAATTTTGTCAATTTGATCGCCATATTGTTCAAAAAAGTCCACAATTTTCTTTTCCGGAATTTTATCACCATTGATTCTAATTCTTTCTCTATAATCAATTAAATGAGGAGAAGTAAAAAGTCCGGTTTTATAACCAGCTTCTTGAAAAAAGGAGGCTAACAGATTAGATACAGAACCTTTTCCATTAGTACCGGCAACATGGATGGTTTTAAATTTAGTATGGGGATTATTGGTAATGGAGGCTAAAACTTCAATATTCTCCAATCCCTCTTTATAAGCAGAGGAACCGACTTTGTGATACATGGGGAAGCTATTGAAGATTTTAGAGATTATTTTTTCGTAATTCATTTCATTTTAATCATTTAAGGTTCGAAGACAATAATTCTTAATTCCTCTTTACCTTTAACATATTTAGCTTGTTTAGCTCTTTGAATACATTCATTTCTAATAACAGCGGAAGTTATTGAAGTTGGATATTTTTGAGAAGAGATCACTTTGGCATCTATAACAGTTCCATCAGCGGCTACATGAACTTCAACATACACCTTACCATCTTCTTTAATGGTTAGATCAGGAATTTTAACCATTCCTCTAGCGCCATAACCTACGCCAATTCCACCTCCTGAACCTGCACCAGTACCAGGACCAATACCGCTTCCGTTACCTGGTCCGGAACCTGTACCATTTCCTCCTCCTGTTCCACCCCCTTTACCTGGACGGAAAATCGCATTTTGATCAGGTTTTGGAGTATTTACAGAATTATGGGAATTAGTATTCTTTTTAATATTAGGATTTGTATAAACTTCTTGTGCATCAGTTGAATTTTGAGTAGCAATATTTTCAGAAGCTGAGGGTTGACTTTTTGCTTTTGTGACAGCTTCATTTCCACCACCTCCTCCCCCACTATATGAGGTTAGTTCAACCATTATTATTTTTTTTGGTGGTGGTGGTGGATTTTGGTACTTGAATCCACAGAAAAGTAGGATCAGAAGTACTAAAATCGTAACTACTGTCGAGATAGAAAATGATATTAGTTTAAATTTCTTTTCGTCAGACATAATTATTCGTCTTTAGCTACAGTTGCAAAAATTAAACGATAACGTTGAGTTTCAGCAAGACCTTCATTAAGTTGGTTAAGAACATCCCAAAGAGTGACAACAGTTTGAACAGGCACGGTAGCATCAGCACGAAGGATAATGGTTCTCTCATTTGATTTATCAGCAGCAACTGCAGATTGCAGAGCCGGTAAAAGAGCTTCCAAAGGGATCGGTTGGGTATTTGGATCCTCCGGATTCACATAAAAATTCTTATTGGCATCTACATATACTTCAATATTTTTGGCACCTAAAAC